>CAZCXO010000021.1:0-8613 GCA_964502645.1 uncultured Candidatus Saccharibacteria bacterium | reverse complement strand
TTCATTATTATTCCGACGATGACCTGAACTTTTATTGGATCAGCCGCTCCGACCGCAACCATTCCAAACACATTGCTAAAAATCCGTCAGTCGCCGCCTACGTTCTGGTTCATGAGAACACCCCTGAGGAAAAATATGTTATCGGTATTTCCATAACCGGAACCGCCGAGCTTTTCAGTTCACAAGAGGGGCGAGCAATCGGGGAAGCATTTATGAAGAAGCATGAGAAACCAGCCGATTTTCTGAATAACGTCGGGGGCGATAACAACCTTGACCAATTCTACAAGCTTACACCTGATAAAATTGTCCTGTTCGACAGCAAAAACTTTCCCCAAAATCCCCGCCAAGAACTAATTATTAAATAAATTTCCTATGAAACCACCATTAACCCGAAGACAGTAAACATTATTTATTGGAAAATTCGTAGCGGAGCCAGCCATCGAGAGAGTCGCCACCACCGCCGGCCATGCCGACCACCAGGTCGCCGGCATCCAAGTGCTTTTGGATAGTTTGCTTAAGGTCGGCGTTGCGTTCCGCAGGCTCAGCGATGGCTGGATTGCTGAGGTGGGAAATCAGTTCGGAGGGGGGAATGACGCGCTGTTCAGAATCTTCGCGGGCCAGGTAGCTGGGTAGCCAGTAGAGCTTGGTAGCACCGTCGAAGACGTCCTTGTATTCATCGATGATGAAATGCTGTCTGCGATTGGTTAGCGGCTCGTAGACGACGATGACTTTTTGGCCTTTGGACTCGGCCATTTCTGTGGCGACGCTCATGGCACCGCGGATTTTCTCAGGCGTGTGGGCATAATCGCTGTAGAGATTCGGGATAATTTCCTCCATACGCCGGCCCAACCCGGGGAAGCGGTTAGCCAGCCCGATCAGCTTTTCGACAGGGTGGTTCGTAATGAAATGCACAGCCTGGCTGGCCAGCCAGGCGTCGAGGCGGTTATATTGGCCGGCCAGTTTGATGTTATCTATCTGTAGATCACTGCTGTCAAGTACGCTTATGGTCGGTGTCGACATCGGGTCGAAACCAAGGTATTCGGCATCCTCTCGCCAGATAAAGGTACGGTCGGATTGGCTGATGAACTCCCGAAAAGCCGCCTGGTAGTCCTCGCGGGTCGGGAAGATCTCGTGGTGGTCCCAGCTGACGCCGGTAATCAGGCTGACTGCCGGATCGAAAGCCAGGAAGTTTCGGTCAAACTCGTCGGCTTCGTAAATAAAATACTGGCTGCCAGCCTCGAACTTGCCCATCTCGGCAAAGCTGGTTTTGGCCGGCAACAAGTAGCTAACCGGGTGTTTGAGCTGTGTGAGCAGCCAGGTGACCAGGGCAGTGGTGGTGGTCTTGCCATGGGTGCCGGCGATGGCGATCATCTTCAGCTTCTTGTCGGACAAAATCTGGTTGATGAGTTCGTCGCGTTTGCTGGTCTTGATGCCTTGTGCCTGGCAGAACTTCAGTTCGGGGTGATCCGGCGGCACCGCCGCGCTGTAAACGAACCAATCGATCGGCTGCCGTTCATGGGCCGCGGCGATGCCGGCCTCATCCTGTCCGGTATGTATCTGACTGATACCATGTTTTTTCAAATAATCGATATATTGTGAGTCCTGCTGGTCCGAGCCGCTGACTGTATAGCCGGCCTGCTGGGCGATCTGGGCCAACGGTCCGGTGCCAGCGCCGCCGATGCCGGAGAAGTAGATATGCATGCTTCTAGGATATAATTCATAGTTGAAATGAACAAACGGCGCTGGCACCATGCTTGGACAAAAATCCGGTGGATCAAACCCCGTTACTTTCTGCTACTGGCGCTGGTCAGCGGTATTGTCTGCGCCATTACTCTGCATGACAACAATATCCATATGCTCAAGTTGCGCGATGACGTTTTCGCGGCCGATCAGAACAACGGTGACGTCCAGACGGCCTTGAACCACCTGCAAGCCTATGTGACCGGCCACATGAATACCAACCTCAACACTGGCACCTCGGTCTATCCGCCGATTCAGCTCAAATACACCTACCAACGCCTGCTTCAAGCTCAGGCCGACCAGCTGGCCCAGGCCAATAACCAATTGTATACGGATGCTCAGCACTACTGCGAACAACAGAATTCAGTCGACTTCTCCGGCCACAACCGGGTGCCCTGCATTGAGCAGTATGTCCAATCCAAGGCTGCTGCCCAGCTGCCGCCGATCCCCGACGCGCTTTACAAGTTTTCGTTTGTGACACCGCGCTGGTCACCGGACTTAGCCGGCTGGAGCCTGGCCATCGCCATTATCAGCGGTCTGATGGCTATAGTGACCTGGTTGGCGGAACTATGGTTTCGTCGAACTGTTGCTTGAAGAGCTACTAGGGGCGCTACTGCTGCCGGCGCTCTGGACGGCATTGGACGAGTTGGTGCTGGAGCTGCTGCTCTGGTCGCTACACTTCTGGCCCTGTGGGTTCTGCTTCTGGAAGGTCGAGACGGCCTGAGCGACTTGGCCGCCGCCCTGCAGGTTCTCCCAGAAGGTCACCGACGCCCGGTTGATGACCATTTGGTCATAGGGTTCGTGTAATTCACAGCCCAGCTTAACCAGCGTGACGTTAGTATTTGATTTGTCGGAAGAAGACGCTGACGAGCTCGAAGCATTATTATTGGTAGTCTGCAAATAGTAGATATTGGTCAGAATCACATACTTGTCATTGAGTTTCTTGACCTTGCCGAAATAGACCTGGCCTGTATTCAGGAAGACGGCCTGGAGCTTGCCGGTATCGACATAACTGTCCTCGCTCTTAGGGCCGATGCCTATAAGTACGATTACAGCTAGGATCAGGATAACGATGGCAGCCAGCATGCCCATGTAGGCCAGCCGGCCCCACCAACCTTTGTCAGAACGTTTTTTGCGGCCGCTGGGAGCTGAGTGATGAACCGCTGGCGCTGGCGGTTGGCTGGACTGTGCATTACGATTGGAAAAATCCATATTCCTCTTCCACCTGTTAACTTTTATGCTTACCAAACCAGTGTAAACAACAAGCCGAACCATTGCAACCCGAATCACCCAGGTGTAGTAATTTCTCGCCTAAGGGGTTGACAAACAAAAAGCCACCAGAGTATGTTAGGGGTACGTTACTAACGGTAAGAGAGGGAGGCCGATTATGGCATACAAGCACACTAATTCCAAAGGTGTAACTTACTACCTGAACTCAAAGGACGTTACACTCCGCGGTGGTAAAAAGCAAACTATTTACTACTTCAGTAAGGACCAGCGGCCAGAAGCGACTGACCTGCCTAGCGGCATGGAAGTTAACGAGAACCCGCGCAACGGCTTCCTGACTGTCAAGCGCAAATAAGGCCTACCCCGTAATCGGGGACCGCCACGGAGCCCTCATGATACTAGATGAGGGCTCTTTTTGTTGCTATAATTTTGGCTTATCGTTTTCCGTGTCTTCCGCTGGGAATAATCTCTCTATATTGTCAAACTTGCATAAGCATGATATAATACGTTAATGCCTAATCAAGAAGGTTTTCCTCAATTAGAACTATTTGACTCACGTCATCCGGTCGCCCAGCGCTTTGCTGCGGGCGAAGTGGAAGTTTCTCCCCATGAAAAGCCTTCATTTGACGCAGCGGCAGCTGAACAGCAATTGGATCGCTTGGACGGCCAAGGTCAAACCAGTCCGGTAATGGCTGAAGCAAGAGTAGGTATAGAAATGGACGACGGGACCCCTGTTCCAGTTCTGCCTCGTCTGCCGAAGCCACCTCGTCCTGCCGGGCCAAACCGCTGGGACATACCGAGTCATCGACGCACCGTTCGAGAACAACGTGCTGCAGACCAGCCACCCGAGCATGTACGCCACAACCGTTAACAGTTGGTTATTACGTGAACGAACTTATTGCCCCTGACCTCCGTGATGTAGCTCCGCGATCAGCGGCTGGTTTTGCCCCGACTGCTGAAGACCCGGTACTCGAAGCAACTCAACAAATATCACTATATGGACTGCTCCAAAGAATGCGTAGCCGCCCTCTTGAACGGGGTGAAGCTTCAGGCTACAGGTCTCAAGCCGAACCTACCTACATTGAAGTAGGGCTTTACGTCAGCCCAAACCACCCCAGTTATTACGAACTTCCACAAGTTGTCAGAATTGGTCATCCTGCACCAGGAGTACTGTTCCCCGAAGCAGAATTTTCCGCTGTATCGTCAGCCTCACAATCCCCGGAGAACACCCTACGTCAGCAAGTCACTTTACAGGCAGACCTTGCCCAGGAAAGGCGTGACATCATCGATTTATTCCGGGACGTTGGCACTGCCCCGCGAGGACGATATAAAGCCAAAAGCCTTCTAAGCAAGTTAACCCAAGTCGATACCAGAATTCATGAGACCATTGATTTGGCGGCCGCCAATCCAAACCTACCGCTAGATGCGGAAATCATTCATAACATTGTCAGCCAAAGGCTATTTGGTACACCGGCTTCCCGCCAGGAATTTAAAGAGACCTGGCAAGCTTATTTAGCCATGATCGGACGACACAATGCCAGTAAACGGGATAGACTAGTATTGGTAATCGCGCAAAGCATTCGCAAAGTTGAAAGACGTAATCTCCTCCATGAAGCTGCCTAAGCCCTTTTTTGTATTAGCGCCGATGGATGACGTGACGGATTCGGTTTTCCGTCAGATTATCGGACAATGTGCTGCGCCTGACCTGTATTTTACGGAGTTCGTCAATGCCGATGGCCTGCAAAGCCCTGGACGCCAAAAGTTGTTGAAAAAGCTCAGGTTCACGGCAGGGCAGAGGCCTTTGATCGCCCAGATCTGGGGCAGGGAACCGGCCAACTTCTACAAAACTGCCCAGCAAATAACCGATGGTACGTTCGCGAGAGAACTAGGCCTGCCAAAAGGAATCAACTTCGCCGGCGTCGACCTCAATATGGGCTGCCCGCAGAAGAGCGAGGTCAAAAACGGTACCTGCGCCGCCCTGATGAATGACCGCCCTCTGGCCGAAGCCATAATCCAAGCTACCAGGCAGGGGTTAGCTCGCAAACTACCGCTCAGCGTTAAAACCAGGCTTGGTTACAGAGAAGTTGACATGACCTGGATCGAGTTCCTCCTGAAGCAGAAACTTAACATGTTAACTATCCATGGTCGGACCAAAGTCCAGATGAGTAAAGTCCCGGCCGATTGGGAGGCCATCAATCAAGTCCGTCAACTACGTGACCGTATTGCCCCGGATACTTTGATTGTCGGTAATGGCGATGTTATGACCCGCCGCCAAGGTTCGGAATTAGCCGAACGCTATCAACTCGACGGCATCATGATCGGGCGTGGCATCTTACAAGATCCCTTCGTTTTCGCTGAGCATAGCCCTTGGCCTCATTATGAAGCTGAGCAGCGTATTGAACTTTACCGCCGACACGTCAAACTTTTTGCCCAAACCTGGCAGCATGGCGAACGCCCCATCCACACCCTCAACAAATTCTGCAAACTCTACATCAATGGCTTCGACGGTGCCAAAGACCTCCGTGACCACCTCATGCACACCACTTCCACTAACGATTTGCTTGATAAACTAAATCTTAAGCAGCCTGTAGCTTAACGCCGCTGTCGCTTGGTTCAAAACCAAGCTCTTCTAAATCATCGCGCGCCAGATTCGTAGCTATTTCTGGGTCCAACTCTACCAAGTGTAGTTCGGCTGCGTGCATAGAGCCTATGATTGCCCGTCTAACGAGAGGGATCGATTCTCTCATGCTAGTGTTAATACTAACGGCTGCTGTAGCCATGCCATCGTGTACATCTTCAAAACCGACAATGACTCTGGGTTTGTTACTTTCATCACCAACAGACGCAAAAACGCTCGAGATTGCACGACCTGCTTCAGAGGAAAGCTGGGCAGGACGTAATTTGCGTGCCCTCCTGGCACCACCTAAGGCCATATGGAACTCTTCAATAACTGGCCCGCTTGGAACTGCTTCACTTACAGCTTTATATAGTTGTGAGGTCATTTGTCTGGCAATGTTGTTTATTAGTTGATAACAGGCTTAATTATATAGCATCGTGTCAACCTGAAACACATTATTACTGGTTTGACTTGTTTTAAAATTTGGTGTTAACTTAGCAAGAGTTGTAAAACAGGGCAGATATGTCCGATCAAAATCAAGATACCGTGATAGCCATACCTAAACCCAAAAGAGTCTCAACCAGAGCTCTGCTTGGATTCATCATAATCTTTGCGGGCATTGGCATCTATCTGTTGATCTCCGGATTTGCCTCTACGCCGGTTATCGCCAGCTTACAAGCTGAACAGATGACCTTGCCGGCTGGCGCCAGTAAGGTGGCTGATTCGACTGCCAGTGGCGGTCAAGCAGTCAAGCTCACTCAAAACGGCAGCCTCAGAGGCCAAGTTTCTCTCCCGAGCACTGCTACCTCACTGTCTGTAACGGTCAAAGGTACCAAGTGCCAAAGCGGCTGGTCCAGGATTAGCCTGAATATAGATGGTAATACCGTAATACCTTGGACCAGGACTTCATCCACGTCATGGCAGAATATCAGTGCTTCGGGCTTATCCGTGGCTGCCGGCATACATACAATAACCATCGGCCAGAACAATTCGACGGCTTGTGGCCGTTATCTCTACGTTGATGTAACTAATTTCTATGGACCTACGCCGCCCCCACCGGCAACCCCGACCGTCAGTATAAGTGCCACACCCACAAGCGTCGTGGCTGGCCAATCTTCTACATTGACTTGGAGTAGTACCAACACCACATCATGTACCGGCAGCAGCTCATGGAGCGGCTCCAAGCCGACCAGCGGCACTACCAGCACTGGTGCCATTAACGCCAATTCTATCTATAACTTGAGCTGTACTGGTGCCGGCGGAACGGCTGCTGGCAGCGCAACAGTCACGGTCACAGGCGGCAGTGGCGGCGGAGGCGGCTCAACGACGCTTAACACCGTATCAAACATCCTCAACAGCATGGGTCTTCCAAATGAAGGCTCACCGCACAATTTTGGCTACCCATTTCCCTCGCTATCATACGTTACCCCACCCCTACCGACATATGTGCCGGCGCCGGGTTTCAATGCCGTCGGACCTTGGGGTCAGATCTATGTTGACAGCGGTAATGTCATGCCGGCCAACCTTCGGGTCGAAGTCAAGAATCTAGAAGAATATCTCTGGTCTAAGAGCCAGAACAAGTGGATTCAAGTAATAGGCAACCTGAGGCCACTCGGCAGCCATTATCCAGAAAACTTCTCGGGTTCGCCTGTACCGGCGAGTCTGCGCACAGAACCTGACGGCGGTCTTTCGTCGACAATGATTGCAGGTTATAACTTCCACTTTTACACTGGTTCGCACCCGGCGATGACTGACCCGACTGATATAGGGGCTGCTTTTGTCACTTGTCAGGCCAGGCTCATTCTGGATAGTTCAACAGGCCCTAACAATATTAGCCAAGCACGCTACTTAGTCAGTGTCGGCTCCGACCGTTGGTCTACGTCATCTTCAGTCACTTGGAATGGCAGCCACAACCCTAGCGTTGGCGGCGGACGCTTTACATACCTGACAGGCAATTGGCAAGCCACTAACTTCTATACTGGTGGACCTTCGACCATCTACATAAATACTCTTAAAACGTATCCCCAATTTGCGCAAGGAGCTTGGACTCAGACACAATTGCAATCCAATCCACCGCCGCTGGACGCAATGGGCCTACCCTAATCCATAATATAATGTTAACTCAAAGCACAATTAACCAGATATAAGCCACGTGTTCAAGCGAAACAAAAACCTAAGCCCAAATACGGAAACGACAGAAGCTCCGACTCTGCGCAATCGCTTTTTTGCTAATAAGTACTTATGCATCTTCGTATTTATCTTTGCTGTCCTTGGTGTCTATCTAATATTCTCCAGCCATGCCTCTACTACTGTAATAGCTACTTTGCAAGCCGAGAGAATGACTCTGCCTGTAAGTGCCAGCACCATATCTGACTCGACCGCCAGTGGCGGTCAAGCAGTCAAGCTCACTCAAAACGGCAGCCTCAGAGGCCAAGTTTCTCTCCCGAACACTGCTACCTCACTATCTGTAACGGTCAAAGGTACCAAGTGTAAAGGCGGTTGGTCTAGAGTCAACTTGACGCTAGATGGTAACACGATCGTCCCTTGGACAAGAACATCGTCAACGTCATGGCAGAACCTAAGCGCCTCAAACCTATCGATAGCTCCTGGTACGCATACTATAACCATCGGCCAGAACAATGCATCTGACTGCGGACGCTATCTTTATGTAGACGTTACCAACTTTTATGGGCCTACTCCTGAATCACCCTCTCCTACAGTTACCATTAGTGCTACCCCTGCGACAGTCAACGCTGGCCAATCCTCAACTCTGACCTGGAGCAGTACCAATGCTAGCAGCTGCACGTCCAGTGGAGCCTGGAGCGGCACAAGGTCTACTTCAGGTAGTACCAGCACGGGCGCCCTTAATGCAACTTCTACCTACAGCCTAACCTGTACTGGAACAGGGGGTAGTGCCACTGGTAGTGCTACGATTACGCTTGCCAGTGGTGGACCAGGGGGCAGCAGTTTTATGCCAGGAGTTTGTGGCAGTGGTGGCTGTACGGCCTCAAGCGTCCATGGCTTTAACA
>CAZCXO010000020.1:0-9287 GCA_964502645.1 uncultured Candidatus Saccharibacteria bacterium | reverse complement strand
TCGCTAATCAAGTGCTCTGACATTAAGATAATAATAACACAAATGCATCAATATTACAAGCTCTATGGTCGCCTGGGGGTTAGAAAACTTACAGTGACAATCACCGGTTCCAATTAATCTATGACTATGCAGAAGATTGTTCCGCATCTTTGGTTTGACAAGGAAGCTGAAGACGCTGCCAAGTTCTATATGTCAGTCTTTAAGAATTCCAGGATTATTAACACCAGCCATTATGGTGAGGCCGGCCAGGAGATAACCGGCATGAAGCCTGGCATGGTCATGACAGTTGAGTTTGAGATCGAAGGCCAGCGTTTCCTGGCCTTGAACGGTGGCCCGATTTTCAAGTTCAGTGAGGCGATTTCTTTCGTTGTGAATTGCGAGTCTCAAGGAGAGATTGATGACCTATGGGAGAAACTTTCAGCTGATCCCAAGTCCGAACAATGCGGTTGGCTCAAAGACAAGTATGGCCTCTCATGGCAGGTCATACCCAAAAATATGGTTGAGTTGATTAAGTCTCCATCTGCCATGGAAGCCATGCTCAAGATGAAAAAGATCGATATCGCCACCCTGAAAAAAGCCGCCTAAGCTTACCACCCGCCCTCATCGCAACCGTTCTGATCTGGCGGATTGGGCTGAATACGCTTAGCCACAGCTATTTGCTGATATGGTGTCGCGTCAGCTGCCGATTCAGGAAAGTCGGCCGGGCGGTAGTGAGTCCAATTTTCGTTAGAAATGCCCAGCCCGCCAGAATACTCAGACCCTCTAACGTGCCAGTCCCCACTTTCTTCGCAGACAGTAACCTTAGACCAAGCGGTAAACTCTGATTGTGTTACCCCGTAAGTTATGTGGGCTGGAGTAGGGTGGGTTTGAGAATGATGCGGTTGTAATCGTCGATGCTTTTCTTCGGTATGGCGCTCCAAAGGTAGATAATCGGCCATGTCTTCCAGGTTTCTTGTTTCGGGGGCAAAATGAACCTGACGTGAGGTCGGATTGTCAGCTTTCTTGACGGTCAACGCTACCATCGTGGCTGCTGCCACCGCCACTGTGGCATGCGGTAGAAGACTTCTTCTCACTTCGGGATTTTTATGCATATGTTCAAATTTTATTTGACTGGAACACAAATGTATGTGAGATATTACACAGGGACAATAGCTTACGAAACCCTACCCATGTAACCTGCGCTTCTGTGTACACTTTTTCGTCCTATCAGGACTCATCAGCATGACTATAAATTCATGGAAAGTGTTAGGTGGCTTGGAGATAGATGCATAAAATGCATTAATCGATCCAAGTCACCACCCGGAGGGAATATGGTTGTCTCCATCCCTCCGGGACGACCCTTCAACAATCGTTTACGATTCTTTCCCTCCTTGTTTGACCAAGTAGAGCGCGCCAATAATTGCAGCCACGAAGGTTGCAAAAACAAACGCGATTGGAATCACGTTGACTGCTGATGCATTTGAACTACTGCAGTTAGCGTGATATGTACAACTTCCACTTCCCGCTGCTGTTAGCAGCAAGATCAAGATCAGAGGTAGCTCTAGCATGAGCAGCATGCCAATGATCTTGTCCCGGCGAGTCCATGCATTCGATGACAAAAGTAGAACTAGACCAACTAGCTCACCAATGCCAAGAAAGACCCAGCCGATTAGTAGAAGTACTACTGTTACGACATTCAACGAATTGGATCTGTTAAAACCCATAGTCGTTATAGTAGTCGTAGTAGCCAGACCAGGCGATTCGAAGGACAGTTTTGATCCCTCTGATTCCGTAGCAACCCCAGGGGTAGGTAACACCTACGGTTCCCCAGTTGGCCATGTGGATCCAGGAAGGGTAATAGTCCCACGAGTAATTCGTGCCATGGTGCGTCAGACAATAAGGCCCCCACTCCCAATCTGCGAAAGTAGGTCCTCCATACCAAGTGATACGGCCGTTTGATCCGCACCAACCATTCTCACGGACGTAGACCCATGCGATGTATGCACCGTATAGTTCTAGCCATTTCCGGTTAGACGGACTGCCGTAACAACTGGCTGAGTGCGCTGTTTTTACAGTGCGCTTCCTTGAAGCAAACGCAGGAGGTTCAAGACCGCTTTTTGGCGACTTTTCGCTCCTTACTTTTGCTTTTCCGTAACGCAGTAGATCAGCGCGTACATCTGGACTTTTTGTGGTTTCAGACAGCTGTTGGCCATAACCAGCGGCAATCGCGTTCTTTACAGAAGTTGCGAGTGCTGCTTGGTTGGCTTCTGCCATCTGCTGACTAGCAGCTGCTGGTAGTGCTGATACCTCCGTTTCAACTGTTCGTACAGCTGCGATCGAAGACGTAACTTCCGTTTCGTCTCCATATGCAACTGATCCAATGGAACTGCCGATTAGCAGCGACGCAAAAACCGACGCCACTGTTACTGTGAGACGCCATTTAGGCATTCTTGCCTCTCTTTAGGAGAATTACATTACTTCCTTTCTCCCGGCATCTCCACCTTGTTTCCATCCAGTAAGGTACTACAACACTTCGTGTACAACGTTTTATCGTAATTGATTAAATGTTAAGGGTCTCTCCTTCCTATATGGTAGAAGTGGAAAAATTATAATACTAAACCTTAAATTTGTCAACCGCAATGTAATAGTTGAAAGCTTTACTATAAAGTTGACACAGTGTAAAATTAAAGGAAAATTAATTTCACTATTAATGAAGGGAGACAAATTGTCTAATTACACTAAAATAGTTATCTCGATTGTTTTTGCACTAGGAGCTTTTGGGCCGGCATTTGGAATTGCTCAAGCCGCAACTGATAAATCGAATGAAGTATTAACAAATATTGTAAATGAAGGGTCGACCAATGAACCTGGTTGGGATTTAACCATTAATTACAATGGTAGCGGGACGTTGCAGTATCAAAATGTCGGGGCAATAAAAGTATTCCAAAATAACACATTTGATGCGAAAGATCTTAGGAAAAGCTTATCAGTAACTAAACTTAAGCCAATATATATGTGCAACAGATCTGCCTCTTTCGGAGCACAAGAAAACATTACTTATATGGATAAAGCTACGCAAGGAATAGATTGCTACATAGCCGCTTACCCGCAATCACCGCTATCTATCCAATTAAATGACGCATTCAGTAAAGCGGGTGTTTAAAATACCCTAGACACATGGCTGGGGATGAGGGATTCGAACCCAATGATAAAGACTTGGAAGTATGCTGGGATAATGTTCTACACGATTTCATCATTTTGGCCGAAAAACTGGAAGCGTTAGGTTTTCGGTGGTATGGGTGCACAATATTCGCTAAAGATATTAAGAAAATAAAATGATAGAAAAGTCAATGGCTGGGGATGAGGGATTCGAACCCCCGATCACGGGACCAGAACCCGTTGCCTTACCGCTTGGCTAATCCCCAAAATAGGCCGATGGCATATTTTGTAGACACGAGCCACTGACAGAGGTAGATTATAGCATATAATAGGGTGTGATGGCCGCGCCCAAAACCCTTCAGCAGTATCTGTTAGAGAGGCTTAAGAACCACCCTGAACGCTACGAGCTGGTCATGATGATGGCCGATATCGCCTCTATCGGCAAATTGTTGTCATCACGTATCAATCGGGTAGGTTTGACGGATCTGGTTGGCAAAGCCGGCAGCACTAATGTCCACGCCGAGGCCCAGGCCAAACTTGATGTCTACGCCAACGACCTGTGCAAGAATTACCTGGGACAGACAGGACTGTTCTCGGCCTTGGCAAGTGAGGAAGAAGCCGGGGTTGTCAATCTCAAGAATCCGGACGGCAAATATGTTATCGCGTTTGACCCGCTTGATGGCAGCAGCAACATAGACGTCAACATCCCAGTCGGTACGATTTTCTCGGTTCATAAAAAGTTGCGCGGCGTGGCGGCAGGCAGCGAGAAGCACTTCCTGCAAGCTGGACACAAACAGGTCGTGGCCGGCTATGTGTTATATGGCCCCAGCACCATGTTGGTTTTCTCGTGGGGCGATGGCGTCCACATGTTCACGCTTGACAGTGGCCTTGGCGAGTTTCTGCTCAGTGATGAGCATGTCAAGATACCGGCTGAGAATTCGTACTATAGTTTTAACGAGGCTTACACGCCGTTCGTGTCAGTGACCAGTCAGCTGAGATTGGTCCGTATCAGAAAGAAGTGTGACAAATTAAGGTGGGTCGCTTCGTTGGTGGCGGATTTTCACCGTAACTTGCTCAAGGGCGGCATCTTCATCATGCCGGAGCTGGATACTTCCGGCAAAGGACGATTCAAACCCAAGCTGCGGCTCAATTATGAAGCTAAACCGATGGCTTTTCTAGCCGAGCAGGCCGGCGGGGCGGCCACGGATGGCGATAATGATATGCTAGATATAGTTCCGCTTGAGCTGCACCAGCGCGTCGCGGTGATTATCGGTAACAAACGGTTGATCGAGGAGATCCTATGAAGTTCGAAGACCAACTCAAGTCCACCGCCAAAGGCATGGTGGCATCTGGCAAAGGTTTGTTAGCGGCCGATGAGAGTAATGCTACAGCTACCAAACGGCTTGAAGCAGTTGGGATTGATTCGACCGAGGAAAACCGCCGGGCTTGGCGGCAATTGCTCTTGACTGCCGACAGTGTTGAGCAATATGTCAGTGGCGTTATTCTCTATGACGAAACTATCCGCCAAAAGGATGATAACGGTACACCGTTCCCTGAGGCTCTAAAACAGAAAGGAATCATTCCCGGTATCAAGGTCGACACCGGCGCCAAGGATTTGGCCCTGCATCCAGGCGAGAAGGTGACCGAGGGGCTGGACGGCTTACGCGAACGTTTTGCCGAATATGCTCAGATGGGCGCCGGCTTTGCCAAGTGGCGGGCCGTCATCACGATCGATGGTGATAGCTTGCCGAGCGAAGCGTGCTTGCATGCCAATGCCCACGCGCTAGCTAGATATTCTGCTTTGGCGCAAGAAGCCGGTATCGTGCCGATAGTCGAGCCTGAGGTATTACTTGATGGTAGTCACACGATCGAACGCTGTTATGACGTGATTGCCAAGACACTGGACAACCTGTTTGCCGCCCTGAAAGATCAGGGTGTCATGCTGGGAGGCGTTATTCTCAAGTCCAGCATGGTCATTTCAGGCAAGGACGCGCCTGACCGGGCTGATGTCCAGACGGTCGCTGAACAGACTGTTAAAGTTCTTAAAGAACATGTACCTGAAAACGTCGGTGGCATCGTGTTCTTATCTGGTGGGCAGGGTGAGGAAGAAGCCACTGCGCATCTGGATGCCATGCACAAGCTGGGCGATCTGCCCTGGCCGTTGACCTTCAGCTATAGCCGTGCCATCCAGAACCCTGTCCTCGATCTGTGGGCCAAGGGCGAAAAGCAAAAAGCCGCTGCCGCCTATCTGTTCCGTTGCCAGGCCAACTCCTTAGCCTCCGAAGGCAAATGGTCTCCTGACTTCGAAAAAGACCGCCCATATTGATGTGCTACAATAGGTAGCATTAACAATTTGTAATATACAGAGTGCAGCGAGAGACCTAGCTCGATGACCTGCCGGCAACCTGCCTAACAGAGGTGTTGGTGCTAATTCTAGCCCGTTCGGGAAAGATATTGCTGGTATGCAGCCTTTCTCGATCAGAGAAAGGATTTTTTATGTCAAACGGCACCAGCACAGCGACGGCGTGGGACTTTCTGGATTACTTTACGAGTGAGTCGGTCTGCGCCGGCCACCCGGACAAGATTTGTGACGCCATCAGTGACGCCATTCTTGACGCCGCCTTGGCTCAGGATCCTAACAGCCGGACCGGTATCGAAACCGTCGCCGGTGCCAACCGCATCGCCTTGTTCGGCGAAATCAAGACCAAAGCCGATCTGAACTTCGAGCAGATCGTACGCGAAAAAGTTATCGAGCTGGGCTATGACAACCCGGTTTGGGGTTTCAGTGACGAGTCGGAGTTTAGCAATGATGTCCACCGTCAATCACCGGAGATCTCCATGGGCGTCGATCAGTCCGACCACACGCTGGGGGCAGGCGACCAAGGAATGATGTTCGGTTATGCCTGTACTGACACACCGGAACTGATGCCGTTGCCGATTGCCTTGGCCCACGCCCTGGCCCGCCGCGTCGACGAGGCCCGTATCAAAAAAGACCTGCCTTGGTTGCGCCCGGACGGCAAAGCCCAGGTCACTGTCCGTTATGACAATGGCCAACCGGTTGGCGTTGAAAAACTGGTGCTAGCGTTGGCCCATGATGAGAAAACCACCGCCGCCAAAGTCCGGGCTGAGGCCATCAAGCACATAGTCACCCCTGTTCTCGCGCATTATAAATTCGAGCTTCCCAAGGATACCAATATCACCATCAATGGCACCGGCTTGTGGCACATACCCGGTCCAGAGAGCGACGCCGGCCTGACCGGGCGCAAAATCGTGGTTGATACTTATGGGGGTTTCGCGCGGGTCGGCGGCGGCGCCTTCAGCGGCAAAGACCCGTCCAAGGTTGACCGCAGCGGTGCTTACGCTGCCCGCTACATCGCCAAGAACATCGTCGCCGCCGGCCTGGCTGAGCGCTGTGAGGTCGGCCTGGCCTATGTCATTGGCAAACCCAAGCCGCTGATGCAGACCATCCACACCTTCGGCACGGCCAAGGCCTCTGACAAGGAGCTGCACGCCTTCAAGGACAAGCTGATCGATACCTCGGTCAAGGGCATCTGCGACGGCCTCGACTTGCGCCGCCCGATTTACTCCCAGACCAGTGCCTACGGGCACTTCGGCAAGGCCGACCTGCCCTGGGAACAGATTGTTAAGGCTTAAGCCCCGTTGATGATCTTGGAAGCCAATTCGCCGACCCGCCTAGGGTAGGCAGCTGTGAAGTAATGCGTAGCCTGCGGCACAAGGATAGTTTGTACCCGTTCTATGAATTTGCCGTCTTCGGCTCGCAGCGCCAGCGCTGTCAGATAAGTTTGCAAGGCTGTAGCCGGCAACTTAGGGTAATCGACCAGCTCGGATTTTTCCGGCGAGACATAGACCAGGTGGGCCTCCGGACGATCACCAAGTGCGGCCACGATATCAGCGCTCAGACCGGGGCGTTTCGACATTGCCCGAGGCAAGTACCAGAATTTCTGCATCACGGCCCGATTGCGCCGCAGCTGATCGCCCAGTTCCTTAGGCCCGACCATTTCCTCCCAGGCTTCCGGCGTACCGAAAGTCTCGTGGGGACGCACGTAAGGGTCCTCGCTGGCGGCCGCGAAACGCGGCCCATGGATAATCAGTTCAGCTATCATCCGGCGGGTCAGTTTGAGCGGGCCGAAGTCTGACTGGCCTGGCGGATCGATGGCGCCGATCTGCTCGATGTTGTCGGCGGCTTCGGTCCTGGCGGCAGCAATAGCGTATCGGCCGCCAGTGGACACGCCCATATAGGTTTTCGGATAAAAGTCATCGGCGGCCAAGGCCCGGCTGATGATGGCCGCGGCTTCATCGAATTCCCAGCTGTCTTTGGTGTGGTCCATGACATCATCAGGCAATCTGTCAGAAAAACCTGATCCCGGGTTGTCGACGACCACAAAAGAAACTTCGGGATTCATGGCGGCTACAAGCGCGTATTCCCGGCGGTTACCGCCGTTTGTCTCCATCGAAGAGGTCCAAGTGGTGACTATGGCTACCAGGTCTTCGGCGTGATCCGTCAACTGGTCACGATTAGCCCAATAAGTACCGACGTGGTTGCCGGTGTTAGGATCAGTGAAAATCCGTCGGCTATCCAGGAAATGTTCATAATTTTCCAGGAACCTGGCATGGTCTACAGGCAGGCCCTCGAAGCTCGACGAGGTTTGGGTCTGCTTGATTTCTGCCGAGCCGCCAGCTTCTTCATAAGCAAAGTTTGTTACCCTAAAACCGGCCGACTCTTTATTAAGGTGGTCGTAAAGAACATCGTGGGGCTTCACACCCAAAACTCGGACCAAGGCTTTTTGAGCGTCCATATACTCAGTATTATACAAGATTATGTTAATAATGTAAATACACTAAATCCGACTCAGTTTTGACCCCGTTATAATGATAAGCGTGTCCAAAACTGATAATTTCTGGCCTATCCTAGGCATACTGGCGGTTTTATCGGGAATCATGTATTCCTCCTGGCCGCTGGGTTATTGGTTGAATCCGGCAGTTTCGCAAGCTGGTCTGGCCAGTGCTCTAGAGGGCATCGGTCAGCCCTACAATTGGCTGTTCATAGTCGCTGATATCATAAGCAGCTTGCTGATCGTAATTGTCTGCTGGTTGATCTGGCGCAAGGTCAGGGGCACCCACGATAAGGTGCTGATTGATATCGCACTGTTTAATGTCGTCCTGTTTGCGGCGGGCACGATTATCGACGCTGCCTTGCCGCTGCGCTGCGATCCCAGTATTATGCACTGCCCGAGTTTCACGCATGATCATCTGTTGTTGGTCCACGGCCTGTTCAGTATTCAAGCCGGAATCTGTCTGTTCATCAGCCTGGTAATCCTGTGGTGGCACCATCGCCGCACCGTCTTATTGAACAGCCTGCTGGTCGGCTATCTGTTATTCAGCTTGTTTTCGGTGTTGGCGCTGTTTTACACCAGTCTCGGCAACTGGTCGCAGCATTATTATCTGACGCTTTGCGGGGTGTGGCTGGTGCTGCTGCCGTTCTCAATCAAGCAGTTGATGCCTGCGGCCGATAACCTCAGTTGACCGGTCAAGTATTAAACAAATCTTTAATAAGACTCTTTGGACATGGTTATAACGGAGGTCAGAACTATCAAGTAGCTGACATGTTTTGTTAGAAGAAGTCGAGGTCCTTGAGCTCGTCGGGCAGGAAGCCCTGGGAGGGCTTAAAGCCGGCCTGCCACTTATAGTCCTGGTTGTAGCCAAGGTCTTTCATCAGCTTGGTCGGGGCGTTGCGCAGCTGCAGCGGCACCGGCACGTCAGGGAAGTCGCGGGCGGCTGAGAGCGCGGCGCCCATGGCGTCGCTGATCTGGCGCGACTTGGGTGCCTTGGCCATGACGGTGGCGCAGTGGAACAGATTGAACTGTGCTTCGGGCAGGCCGATCCGCTCCACCGCCAAAAAGGTCGACACTGCCAGATTCAGCGCCGCCGGCGCCGCCAGACCAATATCCTCAGACGCAAAAATCACCAGCCGCCGGGCAATGAACTTGGGATCCTCACCGGCCTGCAGCATCCGTGCTAGGTAATACAGCGTGGCGGTCGGCTCAGAGCCGCGCATACTTTTTATGAAGGCGCTTATGACGTTGTAGTGGTATTCACCCTTTTTGTCGTAACCGGGCACACGGCTCTGG
>CAZCXO010000019.1:0-9550 GCA_964502645.1 uncultured Candidatus Saccharibacteria bacterium | reverse complement strand
GGCAACCTTTTCGTTAACAGCGAATTGCTCTACCATTGAGCTACTCCGGAATAGTTTATGTTCGACCGCTGCATTATATCTAAATAACAGCGTAGGGGCAATGCATTAACAGGTATCGTAACCGGCTTTATATACTGAGTTACGTCTATTTTTGTTTCTTTTTTGAAGAAGGAAAGTGAGCAGGCACGTAGCGGCCATAACGATCGTATTTGGCTACTCCAGCATTCCAGGGTGAATACCAGCCGTTTTCGTCCCACAAGGTGTAAAGCTGTTCAAAATACGCTTGATAGAGATACTTCACTCTGTCCAGGCTGAAGTTATCCATGGCGTATTTGCGAATTTTAGCAGGACTGAGTTTATGAACGTTTTGGGCGGCCCAAACCGCTTCACCCAGGGTGCGTGACCGGTAGCCCACCACACCGTGAGGAACGTTTTCTGGAAAAGCCCCCCAATCGGTGGTTATAACGGGAGTCCCACAGAACATGGTTTCTATGGCTACGCCGCCAAAAGGCTCTATATAGGTTGTACTTACAAATACAGCCTTGGCACGGCTCATAAGCTCACCACGTTGTTTGATGTTGGCGTGGCCCATATGCTTGATATGATCTCCCTCCACGGTAATTTCATCTGCAATAATTTTGTTGTCTTCAATTTTATTTACACCTTGACCAGCCATAACCAGTTTGGCACCAATGCGCCGAGTAACTTCCACAGCTATCTCTGGGCCTTTGCGTTTAATCATGCGGCCAATAAACAGGTAAAAATCGTCTTTCTTGGCGCGGTAGGGAAACTCTTTAGGATCAAAATAATTGGGGATGACTGCATCAAAGAACCGGCCGTTATCATCATTCTTTTGGCCGTGCACATAATGCATTTGGGCATAGCTTTCATAAACACGAAAGGGTGCATAAACTCCGT
This sequence comes from uncultured Candidatus Saccharibacteria bacterium, assembly GCA_964502645.1. GTDB lineage: Bacteria > Patescibacteriota > Saccharimonadia > Saccharimonadales > UBA4665 > CAZCXO01. Next base: position 8,632 of record CAZCXO010000019.1, on the reverse strand, counting down.
AGTAGCCAATGCCGTATTCCACACTCATGAGCGCAGGTAAGCCGTCTGATATCTGTTTTTGGCATGTCCCGCCAATGATACAAATGAAATCACGTTCCTTGGCGCGCTTCTTGATTTCTTCTACCGCCCGGGCATTGGGGATTACCCAATGTGGCAATGTTTCGTTCCAGTCAATGTTAAAGAACTGCTGCTTAAAGTCATACTCGCCAAACCACTTACGCTGTTCCTTTTTGGTGACTATGGTGATTAATTCATCACAGGGAGCCTCGTTTTCCTCACTGGCATACAGATACACCTCGTGCCCCAGAGATTTCATCATCCTGCAGAACTTTATAACTTTTTGAGTATAGGCACAGGCTGTGTACTCAGCTGTGGTCTGGGTATGTGGCAAACTAATAACGTGAAACCTAAACTTCATATATAAATACTTTACTACAGTCGATTCCATAACTGTAAAAATTTTCATGAAGCCCTTGGCAGTTTGATTATAATATGTTATATTGATTAAATGTAAGATGGGAAGATTTTTATGAATTTGATGGCCTCAATATCCTCTAATATGAAAAAAGTTACTAAACCTGTCTATTCGATTGTTCTTAAAGCAAAGCAAACCCCCGTAGTTTCAATCCTATCAATAATGATTCTTGCTTTTATTGTGCTAGGAATAGGTTTGTCTAAAAAAACCGATGCAGCAGCCACCGGTATACAGAAAATCCAGCACATAATTGTTATTACGCAGGAGAACCGCTCATTTGACAGTTATTTCGGGACCTACCCTGGAGCGGACGGAATTCCAATGGCTGGCGGCACCCCAACGGTCTGCAATCCCGATCCCAACAAGGGCACTTGCGTCAAACCCTACGTCAACCACCTCGACGTCGCTGCTGGCGGACCGCATGGCTCCAAGTCACACGTGGTGGACGTCGACAACGGATTGATGGATGGCTTCATCACTTCGGTTGAACAAGTCAAGTCGAATTGCGACACATATTGGACACCTGAATGCAATCTCGGACCTGTCGGCGAACATGATGTCATGGGCTACAAAGTTGCAAGTGACATCCCCAACTACTGGAAGTATGCCCAGAACTTCGTGCTCCAAGACCGCATGTTCGAGCCAACGGCATCGTGGAGCCTGCCGGCTCACCTATTCCAGGTGTCGGGTTGGTCAGCCAACTGCTCCACTCATGCTCCCAGTAGCTGTGTCGGCACTCTCAATCCTAGTCCAGCGCCGGCAGCTGGCGGCGATCCCACACATGTGACTGCTACTTCGCCGTTTTACCCCTGGACTGATATCACCTACCTGCTACGAAAGCAGAGCGTGTCCTGGGGCTACTATGTCACTGCCGGGACTGAACCAGACTGTCAGAACGACGAGGCCATGAGTTGTGTGGCAGTACCTCAGTATCCCAAAACTCCCGGTATCTGGAACCCCTTGGCCTACTTTGACACTGTCCGCAACAGCGGCCAGTTGGGCAACATCAAGTCGGTCGACAGCTTCTACAGCGCAGCCAAGGCTGGCACCTTGCCGGCGGTATCGTGGATAGTACCCGCGAACGACGTCAGCGAGCACCCGCCGTCCACCACCAGTGCTGGTCAGTCGTACGTCACCAGTTTGGTCAACGCTGTCATGCGCAGCCCTAACTGGAATTCCACTGCGATTTTTTTATCTTGGGATGACTGGGGCGGGTTTTACGACCACGTCGTTCCACCAATGGTCGATGAAAACGGCTATGGTATTCGGGTGCCTGGGTTGCTGATCAGCCCATACGCCAAGCACGGCTACATTGACCATCAGATCCTGTCCTTCGATGCTTTCCTGAAGTTCATTGAAGATCGATTCTTGGGCGGTCAGCGGCTTGATCCGGCCACCGATGGTCGACCCGATCCCCGGACCAACATCCGAGAAGCGGCCCCGATTCTGGGAAACCTAATGAGCGAGTTTGACTTCAATCAAACTCCGCGGCCGCCACTATTGTTGCCGGTTCGGCCGGTCACCACCCTGACCGACCGAACGCCCTATGCGCCGCAGGTTGTGACGCCAACGGCCGGTGACGCTCAAGCCAGGTTGAGCTGGGTGGCACCCTTAAGCGATGGTGGTTCACCAATCACCAGCTATAAGGTCATGCCCTACAAGGCAGGCGTGGCCCAGCCAGTCCAGAATTTCGCAAACCCTGGAAGTCGGAGTGTCATCGAATTTGTGACGGGACTAACCAACGGCCAGAACTACAAGTTCCAGGTCGCGGCTGTCAACCAGCTCGGTACTGGTATCTGGTCGCCGTTGACGATTCCCCCCATCGTCGTTGGCGCTCCGCTGGCCCCCGCCAAGCCCAGTGCCACCGCCGGGCAAGGCTATGCCAGGGTGACATTTACTGCACCGACCAGTGATAACGGTTCAGCTATCACCGGCTACCGCATCACACCCTACGTCGGTACCACCGCCAAGCCCAGCTCTTACTTTGGCCCGACGGTCATCCCTAGAACCATTACGGGGCTAACCGCCGGTACCACCTACACCTTTGTAGTGGCAGCCATAAATGCTCGCGGTACAGGGGCGCCATCGGCACAAAGCAACGCCGTAACTGTTACAAATTAATGCTTAGTTACCGATCGGGTCCGCACCAAGAGTAGTCCCATTCCACAGGCGAATAAATCATGACAGCAGTGCATTTAATGCTGTATCAAGTGTAGATACGGTGTTAGCCCAAGTGCCTCCCAATGGGTCATTGCCATTATCGTTGGCTCGGTTGTGTAGTTCCCAAGGATCGGTATCTAGAGCATAGAGTTCATATTTGTTGCTACCGGTTTGACCGATATAACGTATCAAGTGGCGAGTGGCCGTGCTGATAGCATCAGAATCGGGCTGATCCTGGGGAAATGAATTTGAATCAGATTGATCAATCTTGATCTGATGCAATAACTGCCGCGAGGCATATGACTCTGGATGCACAGCTACGTCCCTGAGGTCCACACCAGCCTGGCTACCAAGCGCTGGCGTGGCGCCGAAAATAGCGTTGTAGGTAGCCGCCATATCCACGCTGGATTGAGTCGGTACGTTAATTTCGGCTGTTCTGGGCAGATGAGGCCATGATGGTCCAGCCACTATCAGTGGAGAGTTCATAGTTACAAGGTAAGGGGTATTTTTATTAGCAAACAGATTAGCTTTCATCCGAACCTCTCCTAAATGAACTGAATTATCAGTAGAGAACATGATATCGGTAGTAGCTGGGTTCACAAGCGCGAGTACATCGCCAATGAATCGATCCAAACCAGTAAGCTCCCGCAGGTGTCCCCTGGCAAACCCACGGATATTCTCAAGGTCATCCGCGTCCAACGCCGCACGGGCCTGCACATAGGCGGGTCGAAGCGAGAAATTCCGCTCCTCAACAAGCCCCTACTACAACGAACTCCACTTATGGTGGCCTGGGGGCCGCGTCCAAACGGGGCCTGGGGGGCTCGTGGGGGCTACGTACAAGAACCAAGGCTCGGTGGCCGTGGCCAGAAAATCGACTACTTGACTGTAGAGATAGGTCAGGTGATAGACGCCTGGATTGGATATGGATGTACCGTCCCAAATATCATAACCAAAGGCCCCGCCGACGCCGGCACCAGTTTGTTGTCGCCAATATGACCATCCAGTACCGGTCAGTGGGTGTCCGCCGCTAAAACCATTTTCGTTCAAATATTTGCCAATCAGGCCGCAATAGACCCCGGCATTAGATAGCCCTTTGGCGATGGTTTTGGTATGGTCATAGCCGTTATCGGTTAGATCGGTTTCTTTGTTGGCAAACACTCCCGTAGTTTTGGATAGCTGGCCGCTCATAAAGCTGACGCGGCAAGGCTGGCACAAAGATGTATTAAGCCGGTTCATGGTAAATTCTGTGCCTCTGGCCTTCATGGCCATGACGTTGGGCATGTATTTCACTAGATCAAACCGCTGGTCGTCGGATACTATAAAGATTTGATTGGTCATGTGTGTTCTACCCTCAGATAGTACCGGCTAATCCGAAAGCCTCTGACCGCGGCACCAAGTGTCTTGATATTAACAATCACCGGGCCATAAGTTTCTCCGGCGTCGGGCATATTGGTGCCGCCAGACACCGTCGCATTGGCAGTGGCATTACCATTGTCCCAATCCACTAACGAATCAACAATCCAGGCCCTGACATTCGGTGTCCCGACGGCGCCATCACACTGGATGATGAACCAGTGATAGCTGGTATCTGCTACCACATTGGTATCGACGTCAGAGCGAGTACTGGTGTCGGCCGTCTTGAAGTGCCAACTGGTGTCGGCACTGGAGTACTGAAAATAATAGCCATTGGCTGACTCGGTGGCGTTAACTGAGCTCATCAGCCCGGCCCAGATCTTAAACTGATTGGTACCATCTCCCAGAGTGGGGATTTTCATCCGCAAGGCCATGGTAAAAACTGGCGCAGCTTCCATCTGGACGATATTGCGCGAGATGGCTGCCACATCGTTAACAGCCGTAGCTTGAATACTGACATAGCCGAAGGCATTAGAGTCGACTGCTCCGGGGATCGAAAACGCTCCAGTGCCAACGAGGTCAATTCTCCAACCCAAGTTTCCGACCTCGCCATCTTCTATTGAACCGCCAAAGAAGAAATCCCATTCCTCAAGCGTGGCATCCATTAGGTTTAAGTTGGCATAGGCACTCAGGCGGTTATCTAGCTCGTACAGTTGAGCTTGAGCAGTGGTACCTGACAGTTCTCCTCCTGGTGTGGCTGTCACGCTCGAGGCTAGGGTCGTGCCCATGTCACCGCTGCGACTAAAAGTAAGGGTTATGGAGTCGCCATTGGTAAATGGGCTACTAGAGCTGGAACCAATACACGAAACGGTAATATTTTTATAGCCAGTGGGGCTAGCTAGGGCACTGACTGTGAATAACATCCAGATGGCCGGATTGCTAGGTTTAAGCAAACGAATATGGCCCTTAATAGTATTTGTGCTATCAGCAAAAGTTAACAGCACGGCACTCCAATCTGTACTCAAGTTATCAGTTAAGTCAGTCCGAATAACGGTTGACAGGTTCTGGGTGGAATTACTTAGACGCAAATTACCAGCACCAGGGTCACTATCAGTGATGGTGGTCGAGAAAGTATAGGGGATGGTTATGGCTCCACCAACAGGACCAGTTGCCCCAGTTAAGCCAGTTGAACCAGTCGCTCCTTGGTCACCAGTTCGTGCATAAAAGAGTTTAACGGTATCGTTGTTTGCGAATGAGCCGGTAGAGGTAACGTAACTAACATTGCTACTATCCCAAGTACCATTGTCGGCAATATTACCAGCAATCTGCAGAACTAAGATGTTACCTGGCGAGCCATCTTTGACCATGGTAATTGTCGTTCTGGTAGTAGAAGTGGTACTGTCATCCCATGTTTGAATAAGTGCGCTCGTGCTGTTGCTATCGCCATCCGTCTCGCTAATGCGCAGGATATTTATGGAAGCCAGGGTGGTGGAATTGAACTTAATGGTGCCACTGCCCGGGTCATTGTTAGCCGTATCAGTAGAGTATGTGTACTTAAGCCCGGCGTCACGTCCACTTGAACCGGTGGCACCCGTAGCACCCGTGCCGCCAGCCGTTCCAGTGGTGCCAGTCGGTCCCGTTGCTCCGGTAGCGCCCAATCCACCAGCTGAGCCCATTGCTCCGGTGGCGCCATCTCCGCCAATCGGTCCGGTAGCCCCCGTAGCACCCTGTGTGCTAGCACTTCCGGGTGGTCCGGTCGGTCCAGGGGGAGCATAGGTCACTATCAGGTCGCTGGCAGTAGTATCAAGTGAGCCAGCATTGGTAGTGTAGGTAACATTGAGTTTACGGTAACCTGCCACTGCTGTGACAGAGGATACCACAAAGATAGCAAACTTTGTTGGATCAGAATTATTAAATAGCTTGACTACCCCTCCATTCATACTGTCGAGCCAGTTGGTCACATCGGTGCTGTTGCTGTCTAATAAATCAATAAATATCTTTGTAACGGATGAGACAGTAGCGTTGTCAAACTTCAACTTACCATTACCTGGATCGGAGTCAGCAGTTGAGCTGTTGTCAAAAGTGTAAGTAAACGTATCGCCGCCAGCAAAACCACGTGGGCCGGTCGCGCCAGTAATACCGGTGGCACCGGTGGCACCGGTAGAGCCGGCGCCAGTTGCACCGGTAGAGCCTTGGGTACCTGTATTTCCGGTTGGGCCAGTGGCACCACTTGCTCCTTGGGCACCGGTGGCACCTACAGCACCGTCGAAGCCAGTTACGCCGGTAGCACCTTGAGTACCAGTAGCCCCTTGTGAGCCGGTAGCTCCAGTAGTACCTAGAGATCCCGTGGCGCCAGTGGCACCAGTTGCTCCCAGGGAGCCAGTTGCACCTTGGGAACCTGTGGCTCCAGTGTCACCTTGTGGTCCGGTTGCCCCGGTGGCGCCAGTCGGTCCCGAGGCACCGACGCCGGCAGTAGCGTCCACGTAGGCTTTGGTGGTGGCATCACCAGATCCACTTGGTGCGGGAACCTGCGGTGATGCACTAAATGTCTTTGTGCCTTCAATTGTTTCGCTACCACTGGTATGAACGACATCCTTTAAGCTACCGTCGGTATTATGACCAACCTTTAGAAAATCGTTGAGGATGTCGCCCCACGAACCATCGTCACCTCCTGGCGTAGGTAAGCGTGCCATTTAGCTTATGTCCCCCTAATTATTTGTATCATTTGTGCTCTTTGACTCCACAATTTTATCTGTAAAGTATAGTCATTTTTTCTGCTATGCACAACGCTGAAGAAGTCAGGATTAGACTGGCTGTGCTGCATGTATTGTAAAGGATACATACCAAGTTTATGCAGGGTATTTAATTATTGAGAAGTGGCGCAGGCTAACACTGTCAGAGCCCGAATTGTTCCCCGGCTTGGCCTGCAAATCGATCACCTTATCGACATTCATATTAAAACCAGTTAGAGACAGGCCATTTATGGCAGTATCAGCCGCAGCAATGGCTACTCCGGCACTGGATCCAGAGGCTGCTGTCAGATAGACGTTTGCCATAGCCTCGGCTTCGGTGGTACTCAGATAGGTCCACATGGCCTTGACTACCCAGCGATGTGCATTGGCGCTAGTGGCGTACGATGTTGGCGCTGAGAAATCTATGATTGTCACTGCTCCATGGAGGACCTTAAGTTCAAGGGTACTGTTTGAGCCACTACTGTTGGTCCAGGTACCGCTGGCATTTAGCTCATAGGTATCGTTGGCCACAGTTGTATTTGCCAGAATGGTCGGAGCAGCCGCTAGCAGCGTTGTTATCGCGCTGACACTAGATACAGTGGTTTTAGAGGTATCAGTGGCCCAGAGGTAGGACGTGCGTTGGGGGAATCCGGTAAATTCGGCGTTCCAAGACGCCGCGCTGGTACCACTGGTCAGGATGACTGTAAAGGTCGCTACGGAGTTTTGCGGCATCGTCAGAATAGTGTTAGCACCGGATGACTGAACGGTCACGATGCCGGTACTGTTATTAGTAATGATGTATTGCTCACCTAGAGCCAACGTGCTGGTAACAGGCAGAACCACCGTTTGGGTAGTGGTGCCAGTGAAGTACTGTTGGAAGTTACTGGCGTTGGTCAGCGTTGTAGTTCCCGCTGCTGTAGCAGTGGTGGTGTAACCCAGTTTAACATTGTCTATAACCGGTAAGCTCAACGTCGGGGCTGTGCCAAAAACTGCCAAACCACTGCCGGTTTCATCGGTTATAGCTGAAGCTAGATTGGCTGATGACGGCGTGGCTAAGAACGTGCCAACGCCGGTACCGAGACCGGATACACCAGTAGAGATTGGCAACCCAGTGGCATTGGTGAGAGTTCCACTAGATGGGGTACCCAGAGCTGGAGTAACTAAGCTGGGTGAAGTATCAAGCACGACTTTGCCAGTGCCAGTTTTATCAGAAACCGTGGTGCTATTAATCTGTAATACGTTGCCCGTACCAGCTGTATCAAAAGTTTTGTTAGTAAAGACATCGGTGGTGGCTTTTCCAACGATGGTGTCATTGGCATTGGGCCAGGTCAGGGTTTTGGTTGTGCCAGTTCCAACGCCAGACAATTGGAACCGACCTTGTTTGGTGGCATCACCATCATCTTGAAGGGTAAAGACGTTGTCGGCCACGGTTGAAGGTCCGGTAGCTCCAGTAGCGCCAGCACCACCAGTTGAGCCAGTACTACCTGTAGCTCCAGTTGCACCCGTCGTGCCGGTGGAACCGGTGGCGCCTTGCGGTGCGAAGGTTACCACCATATCACCAGCAGTTGTACCGAGTGTGCCGTTATTGGTAATGTAGGTCACGTTTAACTTACGATAGCCAGTAGCTGAAGTTACTGAATTTAATGTAAAGATGGCAAAATTAGTTGGACCGGAGTTATTGAACAACTTAAGGGCACCGCCATTTAGATTGTCTAGCCAGTTAGTAACGGTAGCGCTATTGCTGTCAAGAAGATCAATGTAGATTTTAGTAACAGATGAAACAGTGGCATTATCGAATTTAAGCTTACCGTTGCCCGGGTCAGAGTCGGCCGTACTGGAAGTATCAAAAGTGTAAGTAAAGCTGTCGCCACCGGTATTGCCCTGGGGCCCAGTCGCTCCTGTCGTACCGGTC
>CAZCXO010000018.1:0-9598 GCA_964502645.1 uncultured Candidatus Saccharibacteria bacterium | reverse complement strand
CTGGGAGCAGTCGGGATTGGCGGCGGCGGCCTGATCGGTTTACTTATAGCCCTGTTCCTGCTGATACCCCTTAAGATTGAAAATATGGTCCAGAACCTGGAAAACCGCTTTTTCAGCTCTCCTTTTTCCGCCGTGGACTCTACTGCCCAACACCTGCTGACAAACTACGTCGTCAAGTGGGTCATCCCCGACTATAAGCGCTGTGGTACGACAATCAGCAAAGATTGCAAGGTTACCATAATTAGCACCAAAAATGATCCGATCACGAATCTCTACCGGTCCTGGTCACAGAACAGGATAGAGAACACCTTGGCGAAGAAGTACAATATAGAATTCAAGTACAATGACACAAGCAAAACCTGGTATATAAAAGCGCCTGGGACCAATGCAGGCGGGGATAACTTAGGCAGGGACGGTGAAGGCTTAGACCGCGAGTTCAGGCAAGTCGGGAGAGGTGAGCTAAGAGCCATCGTTAAGAGCAGTCTTTCGGACATGACCAAGTCCCATCGGCTGGTCTTGCGCTACAAAATCGACCGACTGATATCTCTTAAATATGGTGAACGTCACTGCATCATCGCCTGCAGCCTCAAGAAAAAGGTCAAAGCGCCGATCAGCCAGGCCAAACAGGCAGGTAAGATATATATTACCCAGCGCGTCATCGTTCCACTCAACGCAAGTTATGGCATTGTTGTCGAATGCTTGCTAACTGACTGCGACCCCACCAAGACAGAGCCTACCGACCCGGCTAACGCACCTGGTCAGAACGGCTTCCCTGAGAACGCTGACACCGATACTAAGGTCAGGCAAACGCTCGGGGACTTGGCAGCCAAGTATGGCGTGACTGATATCGCTGCACTGCAACAATCCTATAAAGAAGTATCAGAGGATGGCTTCCAAAAATACCTGGTGACCAAAGCCTTGACCCCCGTAATCGGCGAAGCCAATGCTGCGACAGCGGCCGACAAGATACCTATCATCGGCTGGATAAACCTGGCGGCTCAGATTGTCAACGGCGCCAATGACGTCGGTCCTAAGCTTAAAAAGCTTTCTTATATAACCAGTGTGGGAGCAGCAATCAGCCTCTTTACTATGTATCAGACCTACGGTGATGAGATACACACCGGCAACGTCGATCCGACTGAGGTCGGTTCGCTGACTGCCACCTTGGGCCCGGGTGACGCCAGCAATAAGACTGATCCGGTGAAAGGAGGGACGGCCACAGCCGAGGATTCGCCGTTATATAGTAACCTCATGAACGGCGACTCTGGCTCCGGCGGCAATACGGCTTCTTTGCTTAGCGGCCTATTACCGGTCAAGGCCTACGCTGCCACCAGCGGCACCTCGTCATCGGGATCCAGTAACTACCTCTGTAATAATGGTAAGCCAGTGCCGTCAGGCCAGACAATCTGTCCAGAGGAGGTGTTTGGCGGCGGTAATGGGATTGCCAATAGTATTCATGATTTCCTTTCGAATACGCCGGGCATCAGCGCCATAACCACCATGGCTCAGGCTTGGCGCAGTACTTTCGGAGCCGTGTTCAAGTTCGGCGGTGACATACTCAATGGTGCCATGAATCTTGCTGCCGCCCCTATAAATGCTGCTTGTGATTCAGGTATTCCTATACCAGTACCTGGTTTAGATCTCTACTGCAAGGCCAAGGACGAGGCTCAAAAGGCCTCGCCAGAAATCATGAAGGCGGTGACTACGGCGCTCCTACCAAGCCCTTTCAGCACCAATATGAGCGGCGGGCGGTCGTTCGATATGGCCGCGGGCGGTGCAGCCGCTAGCGGAAGCAGTTACGCTCAGGTCGGCCTCGGTGCACAGAAGATATCGCCCACGACCAGCGCCAGTATCATTGAGCAACAGCAAAATGACGCCAATATGGTATTCTCTCATAAACCTTTGTTCGCCAGAATGTTTGATACTTCTAACCCCAAGTCACTGATATCCGGCTTGGCTATGGCCGTGCCCTTCAATACCAAGGCCTCAGTAAAGGATAATTTTGCCAGCCTTTTAAGCAACCCTTTTGCGTCCTTAGGCAACAGCTTCGCCTCGATATTTTCAGGCCATGCCGCTGCTGCTACGAAGCCCATCGGGTCAGAGGTCTTTGGTATCACGGCTTATGGTTATCCGCCAGGAACTATTCCTGATGACCCCGAACAATACTGGGACCAACACTGTTCCGATAACGCTGCCCAGGCCTATCAGAGTGACGCCGATTTCGCTACCCACAGTTGGAACAAGGCTAACGCCAGCAAGATTGACGATAATACCGGCATGCCTGAGAGCGATACCACCAACCCCTGTCTGCTCATCAAGGCCGCCGTCGGTTCGGTAGGCGGCGTCTACGACAGCAGCCTGCTGACCAAGGACGACCTGGCTGACCTGAATAATAGTTCTGGGGATAGTGGGGCTGGCCAAGACGCTTCAAAAATCGAACAAGGCAGTGCCTCTGACTTAGCGAAAAAGCTCTTGGGCTACAAAGGTTCAGGTCAATACAACTGCGACAATCCAGGAGATTGTACTGACCTGCAAAAAGTTGCTAACGGCCAAAGCTTGGCTGGGAGTTCTGGCTGCCAAGTCCAATCATTAGATCCTCGCGTAATTCAACTCCTGCTTTATTTGATCGAGGTCGGTAATTTTAAGATCGGTACGTATGCATTGTGTGGTGATCATAGCTTTGATAGTTCGCATGGCCATTCGGGCGGATTTGCCGTTGATATCAGCAGCGTCAATGGCCAGGCCATAAATGGCACTTCACCACAGGTTAAAACCGAAGCCCTCAAGATGGACAAGTTCCTAAATAACTTACCGGAGCCTATACATTTGCGGCAACAGATCTCCTGGGGGTACGGTGAACATTTCGACGCCAATTTAGCTGCCACTCAACAATACGACGGAAAGCTATGTAACTCCTCATGTGAAAGTATTTATACACTAGGTGTGGAACAAGAGCACATGAACCATATCCATGCCGGTTTCTAAACAAATGCTATGAAAATATCTTATAGGTTTAAAAACATCCGATCACAAACAAATTTGAAATTTAGTAACTTGGTTCTTGCCTTCTGTCTGACAATTATGCTGGTTTCGGGGGGGTTGCCAATTGCCGTCAGGGCAGATCCCCTGCCTGGCAGTGAGCTGCAAGCACTCGATAACTATCCGAACTGGACAGGATTCCAGTGTTCAGCTGATGACCAAGCCACTGACAATAACCCTCCACCCGGATCTGTGTACATGCTTGGTGACTCAATAACTTTCGGAGCTAAGGATGAACTAGCAAACGCTTTTGGTAAAGCCAGTTTTGATTCGTCATATATCACAGCCCGCCAATCCCGGTCACTCTCCAGCCCTGGCAGCTCGGGCAACGCACTTGGCACGCCTGACAGTTACCATACCGGCCTGGACCAAATAAACGTTGATGCGGCCACTTATATATCTAAAGCTCAGTCAATAGTGATCGCATTAGGTACCAATCAGGAGATTCACGGTTCTTTCAATAATAATGTGAAGGCAGCTATAAACGAAATAAATAATGCCAACCCTAACCATCCTTCAATCTATTGGGTTAACATCTTCTCACATGTATCGCAAAAGAGTAATTACAACAAGACCTTAGACAATCTGGCCTCCAGCCAGGGCTTTACCGTCATCGATGCGGCAAGCTCTAATCCGCCAATCAGTCTGTCTGGTGATGATGTGCACCCTGATACAAATGGCCAGCAGCAATTTGCCCAAGTCATTGTCGGTGCTCTAACAGCCAGCCCAAGTACGGGCGGTACTACCAATACCACGCCAATTTCAATCAACGGTCCTTTTAAACCTAAGGCCTATCCTGGAGACACCATAAATGTTAATGACGCTTACAAAGGCACTGCTTCTACGTATGGCAATGACCCTGTAACAGGCTTTGTTGATCCAGGCGACGTAGATAGTTCGGGTAAACCTCTCGAGCCGGCTTTGCCTGGAGCCACCAATGCCCAACCCGGCATCGCCGTTTATAACCATGGGTCGCGGGGAGGTTGGTGGGCCGTGATTGCGCCAAATGGAAAAAGTGCAATCCTGCAACAGATGGATATCGGTCCATCAACATCTAGGATTGTAGACATTAACTCCGTAGCAGCGAGGGCAGTGTTCGGTTATAAAGAGGGTAATAATTTCCCCACAGGTGAAGGCAATTGGAAAATCCAATACATGGGCAAAACTCAGCCACCCAATGCTATTACTTCTGAGTCAGATACCGGTAAGTCAGCGCCTGCACCAGCTGATAACTGCTGCCCCGGAGGTGGCGATTCAGGTTCAACGGCCTTGAGCGGTAGTGATAATGCCCAAAAAGCCTTTAACTACTTTGTGGGACAGGGTCTATCACCAGGCGCATCCGCTGGATTAGTCGGCAATTTCCAGCAGGAATCAGGCCCTAGCCTTAATACGCATTCCGATAATGGGTCTCACGTCGGCATCGCCCAGTGGGATACGGGCGGTCGATGGGCAAATCTACTTAAGCACGAGCGTGGCAAAGATCCGTATGCACTTGCTACCCAGCTAGATTTTGTCTGGTACGAGCTTAACGGAAGTTATAGGCAGGTGCTGGGAAAATTAAAACGAACGAACGATCCGAAAGTAGCTGCGGACATCGTTTTCAGTTACTACGAAAAGCCGGGCGACAGCACCGAGCCAGCCCGTGAAGCCAATGCAATAAAAATCTTGCAAGACAATGGTGGTTCAACAAGTGGAGGTGCAGTTGACAGCAATGGTGGTTGCTCGACATCTTCAGCTACAAAGCCCAATTTTATTGATCTTTCTGGTCCAGCCTCTGACCCGATGGCACATGGCAAATTAAGTAAGATAAATGCCTTGGTCATCCACTATACCGAGGGTAATAGTGAGGGCAAAGACCTTCGGGATTTCTTTGTCAATCAGAACAAGGGATACGGTGTACAGTTTAATATTGGCTCGACAGGCAAGGTCTATCAGTACTTCGCTTTGGATAACATGCAAGAAACCTGGCATGTGGGTGATATCAATAGTCATTCTATAGGCATTGAAATAACAGGTATGGACGGTGCTGCTTTGCTTAATAACCAAGCTCAGTTTGATTCTGTTGTGACCACCGTTAAGTTCTTGTGTAGCAACTATAGTATCCCGTGTTCTAGTCCCAAAGGTGATATAACTGGAGATCATAATAACCCGGATCAAGCACAGGGGTTGTTGGGGCATGACGAAGCCCCTAATCCTGGTTGCGGCAATGATTGTAATCATAGCGACCCTGATACCAGAATATCTAACGGGGTGGAGTACAACATCAAGACTGGCAGGGTTTGGTCTAACTCGGATCGTCGGGATTCAAGCACCCATGCTTATATGATGAAGTTAAGGCAGGCCTTGGGTTACGACCCAACGCCTAAATAGATGAGATAATGTTTATGGATATCTTATGGACAACGGCATAAATATAAGGCGTTACTTAATCTTAGGCTTTCTGGGCCTATTAATTATTTGGGCTTTGGTTAGCCTTATACACTATCTCAATACCGGCTCTCTATCTGTATCCGTCAGCGATTCTCAGGATGCTGTAATGGTTGCAAGTGTTGGGAATGGGGGCAACAAGAACAGCTATTTTAAACAAGCCAAGGGCCATTTAACCGTCCGCGTACCTGCTGGGGAATATCAAATCAGTGCGCAGTCACATACCTGGACGGTCAACAAGCTTGTGACTGTTCACGCTCGCAAAGGCCAGAGCTACAGATTTTCTCCTGGGCCTATACTGACGCCAGAGCCGGTTACTGGCACCAGTGCTCAAGACATCTCGGCTGACGGTTCTAGCCTTTACTATATAAATCCCGACTTGTTGACATTGTACAAAATAGACTCGCAAAATAATTTGATTCCCATAAGCACTGGTTTGAGCATAAACAGTGTTAAGTGGGCAGACAGCACCTACGGTATTGCCCAGACAACGAACAATAATCTTTTCGTTGTAAACAACGGCGGTGTTAGTCCGCTCAAAACCCCTGCAACTTTTAGCGTAACCAAAAAAATCAATTACGCAGTTAGCTCTCAACGGAAAATATATATCTCAATTAATAATGACGTGTATGTTGGGGATGACAGCGGGAACTTTCAGAAAATTTCTTCTGCCTCTGCACCTCCCAGCCAGCTCGCCGCTACCTCAAACTCTGTCGGAATAGTCACCTTGCCAAAGTCTCAAAACGGAAAGCCTCTTCTTGCCATGGTCAGTTCAGCTGGAAAATTCATTAAAAGAGTGTCAGTTGATGGGGGGTTTGTCGTTTTTTCTCCCGATGGCCAGCGTTTGGCAATGAACCCGTCTCAACAAGCTGGCGAAATTTTCGATACTTCAAATAATCGTATTGTGCGCCTGCCTGGAGGTAGTTCACTAAGTCAGGTCTGGCTCAATAATAAAACCTTGTTGTATAGCACCGGTAATGCCTTGTGGTCGTACAGCACTGACAGCGGGGATGCCCAGATGATCTCATCCGTTCCTAGCGGTCAGTCTATTAATAATTTGTATTTGGACACGGCCCGGCGCTTAGTGTACTTCTCAATCCAGGACAGCAGCGGTTCTGAGATAGACCGGGTCAATCTGATTAAACATACTGCCTCAAGTTTGATATATCAGCTCGGTGTTTTCTTGCCCAAAACCATTGGCAACTGTGCCATAAATTATGTGAACTTCACTAGCCCGACAATCTTTGTAGCCGGACCTAATGCGGCCCAGGATTGCCAAGGGGTCGTTGAAGCTGAGCTAGTCGGCGATGGTTTGGCCTCAAGTTCCTTGGGTATTAATTATATTAACGCCGTTCCTATTGGGAGTGACTAGAGCCAATTAATTTGTTGTTGATGTAGTCAGCCCAAAGGTATGATGTTGGTCTTGTCGGTGAAGTGCTTGGTGACGATGTCGGCGTCGGTGGTGGTGATGAAGGTCTGGTAGGGAGCCAAGTGGTCGGTCAGGGCGTGGCGGCGGCGGCCGTCCAGCTCCGAGAAGACATCGTCCAGCAGGAGCAGAGGCACCTGGCCGTCGCGGGCGGCTTGGAGTAGCTGCAGTTCAAGGATCTTAAGGGCCAGGGTGGCGGTGCGGACCTCACCGCGTGACGCCACCTCTTGGATAGGCCGCCCATCAAATGTTATGGCCAAGTCCTCGCGGTGAGGTCCGCTGCTCGTAAAGCCGCGGGTCATGTCGTCAGCCCGGTTGGTTTCCAGACGCTTGAGCAACCGGCTTTCATAACTGTCAACCGGCCAGCTGTGTTGGTAGGAAGCAATGACCTTGGTCTTGGCATTGGATAATTGCTTGTAGAGGCTGGGCAGTTCGCTATTGATCTTATCGACCAGTTCGGTGCGAGCGCGGGCGATCTGGCCACCGAGTTGGCTCAGACGTACATCCCATGGGAATAGTTGGTCAAGAGTGGTGTGGGGTTGTTTGAGGAGATGGTTGCGTTGGGCCAGTGTCCGGCGGTACTGGCGGCGGATCGTACCGTATCCAACCGTCAGCTGCTCTAATAAATCATCCAGGTAGTCGCGCCGCAAATCAGGGCTGTTCGTCAGCATCTGGAGGTGGTTGGGTTCGAACAGTACGGTCGGCAGCGTCAGTTGCTGGCTCAGCCGCTTGAACGGCTTACCGTCGATCTCGTAGGTTTTGGACAACTCTGGTTCATGGGCCAGTTTGACAGTACGTTGGCCACTGGCCTCACTATGTCCGTCCAGCCGCGCCCAGGGCCTGCCTAACCGGATCAGTTCATTGTCCCGGGCTCTATAAGAATTGCCGCGTGCCAGTACTAAGATCGCTTCCAACAAGTTGGTCTTACCGCTAGCGTTTGGCCCGACCACGATATTGACACCCGGGCTGAGCTCAAACGAAGCATCTTTAAATGAGCGGAAGTGCTGCAGCCGGAGATCAGTAATCATACATTAATTATTATAGAAGGGAGGTGGGTTATGACTTCAAAGGCATAATTACATGTCTGTAATCAGGAGAGTCTGGGTCGCTCAATAGGGTTGGTTCGAGCTTGCCGTTGAAGCCGAAACTGACTTCGTTGCCTGATACTGCTCCAAGTCCATCCAATAGATAGCGCGAGTTCACAGTGACGCTGCCTGTGCCGGTGGCTTTGGCCGAAGCCGTGGCAGTGTTCTCGCCCAGCTGCGAAGCGACAGATCGGATGCTGAGATGTTTGGCTTTGGCGTCGATCTCGATCGTGACGCTGCCGGCGCTTTCGCGAGCGAAGAGGCTGGAAACCTTAGTGACATTGGTTAGGTCAGCCCGTTTGAGAGTAGCGTGGGTGGTGAACTTGGCCGGAATAAGTTTACGGTAATCCGGATAAACTCCGTCGATCAGCCTGGTCACCAGTTCGACATCACCAACCTTGAATAGAGCTTGTTGGTCATCGTGGGTGATGGAAACTTCTTTGTCATCGTCACCGATAACCCTAAGCAGGTCTTGCATGGCAGTGGCCGGCACCAACATGTTGATGGCTTGTTTGTTGATGCCAAGTTGTTTCTCTGCCAGGCGGTAGCTGTCGGTGGCAGCCATGTACAGCTTATTTTCGATTGTGTGGATCAGCACGCCGGTCAATACCGGACGGGTTTCATCGTTGGAGGCCGCGAACACGACTTGTTGGAGGGATTTTTTGAACAAGCCGCTTGGCACTGTCCAAGCCTTGCCTTTGGTAATGGCCGGCATGGAGGGGAAGTCGTCGGCCACTATGCCATTGACTACCGACTGGTATTGGTCAGTGCTGACATGAAGTTTGGTTTCTTGGAGATCAAGTTCAATCACTCCCTCGGGCAGGCTGCTGACGAAGTCCTGCATCAGCCGGGCAGGCACTGTGATAGAGCCTTCTTCTTTGACCTTGGCACCGATATAGTGGCTGATGGCGATATCCAGGTTGGTGGCAGATAAACTCAAACGGTTGTTAAAGGTTTTGAATAGTACGTTAGCCAGGATGGGCAGGGTACCACGGCTGTTAGCTACCCGAGCTACAGAGCTGAGAGCACGGTTAAGGTTTTCCTGGGTTACTTGAAGCTTCATGTTGTACCTCCACAACAACTATTTATACTAACTTTGTAGTACATAGTTGTTGGTGGTGTGGAAGAAGAGTATAAGTCCAAAATCACCAAAGAGAATAGTTTATAAGTAGTGTGGAAGGCGGATGGTATAAGCTGGGTGAAACCCGCGAACAAAACACCACCTTTTCCCCTGTGTTGTAGAATATTTTCTTTTGGTGTGAAGAACCTAAAGACTTGCCCACAAACCTTACACAAGCTACCCACAAAGCTTCCCCATAACCAGACCACATTACGCATACAAATGCTCCCTGATTTCACTGATTGCCATCCTGAGAGAGGCGTCGGATTGGGATTCACGGTCGATCTTTTCAACCGAGTGGATAGCCGTGGTGTGGTCTTTACGTCCCAATTCGCGGGCAATCTTAGGGAAGCTTAACTTGAGTTCATTACGCAGCATATACATGGCGATCTGGCGTGGTACGACGATATCCTTGTCGCGTTTAGGCCCCACTATGTCCTCGATCGGTATCTGGAAATGGCGAGCAGTGCGCTCAATGATTTGCTTGGCACTAAGATGTTT
>CAZCXO010000017.1:0-9842 GCA_964502645.1 uncultured Candidatus Saccharibacteria bacterium | reverse complement strand
GCACGGTAGTGGCAGCGGCACGGATTAATTGTTTTGTCATATCGTACCTCCCTTAGGGTTTGATAATTATTTTATACTCGGGCTTAATCACCCGATGCCAGCCAACCATGCGACTTAGCTGACATCGATCGACTAAGATATCAGTCGCTGCCATCCTCCTGGATACTTACATTGGATTGATGGCTGAATACATGAACACGGGTATTGGTCGTACTGCTGTTGTTGGCGCTGCCGTTCGTGCTGTGCGACACGCTTGTGGTGGTAGTGGTATTGCCGTTTATGGTCGTCTTGGTAACCGTGCCATTATCAGGAACATCAATAGGCTGTCCATTGACAGTTACGTCAGCTGAAAGGCCTGAGCCGTTGCTAGAATCTGTACTGGTCGACACATTCACACCGTTCTGTGAAGTGCTTTGGCTAGGGTCGGAGCCGGAATTTGAAGTGTTAACTGAAGCTTGAGTTGAGGCAGAAGATTTGTCAGAGGACTGGTTTTCGCCATTGGCGCCGACTTGTAAAGCATATGTACCACTGGCAACGGCAACACTGATGATCGCGCTTCCAGTCAACTTAGCTACAGTCCGCTTTTTTGGCATTCGTTCGTTCCCCTCGCTTAACTTTATGCCTTTGCTATTACGCAACATTCTACCTTCTATACTGGCCATGTTGTCAAGCATGAGCTGTAAGATTTTTCATATAACACAACATTTTTGTTATGAAAAATAAAACGTTAATGTTATTCAATACAGTGGTCGCAATACCAAAATACTGGCCAAATATAAAATGTAGTAAAAAAAGCAAACACAGCCTAATTTTCCTACTTTTTCAACTCTAGTATAAAAAAGGCGGACGACCCTGAAGCCGTCCGCTTTTTCTTCACCTAACCTTTTACTTGGAGCCGGCCTGAAGTTGGCTGATATTGACCGTACCGACCAGAATGGCGTAAAGCCCAAGCACCCAAACGAAAGAAACTCCATTAGATTCATTTGAGAACAATATGACTATGCCTGCCACCAGGGCTCCCAGGCTGCTCAGATAGCTCAGAGACCTGGCCCGGGCAGAAGTCCGTGCGTTTAAGAAATAGGTACTAACACCTTCAATGATGCCTCGGGCGATCAGTACGAAGCCGATCAGGATCACGAAGGTCGCGAACGTCGCTTTGGTGTGCCTTAGCAGGTACACACCGACACCCAGTTCGAACGCCCCCAATGCCACGGGCAGGAACCAGGAATCAACCAGTCCTGCGGTGCTGATACCGGCAGAAATGTTGACCACGCCGCTGATCAGCACATAAGCGCTGAACAGATAGAGTAGCACTAAGAGTGACAGCCCCGGCCAAAAGACCGCTGCTACACCGAATAATAATGTTGCCACACCCCCTAGGACCAAGGCCCACCAGTTTTCCTTGGTGACGCTTGCAGTGCTCATAAAGACACCCTCCTTATTGACAATTTCATCATCTACCCAAATCGCCGTTTAGTCAAACTACTTGTGTGGATAACAATGACTTACACAAGATTGCAAACTTAATTTTTATTTAACTTTTGGAACGTATTTTTGAAGCGTGGAACAAGCAATGACGATACCTGAAAATCATCGCATCAGACCCGATCTATTTGGAATTATCTTGATAGGCGCCTCCGCTACTGGTAAATCCTCTGTCGCTGCCGCATTGGAAGCGGACAGCTTGGCAAAGGTACAGCCGACCTATACTACAAGAGACTTACGTCCTTGTGAGCAAACTGAACAACCGTGTGACCATTCTTTCTTATCGGGCGAGCAATTCGGTCAGCTTACCAAAGTATAGGCAATTTCATAACCACAGCGTGCTTATATGGCTCACAATATGGCGTTCCGGTTCCGAAGTTTGGGCCTATGCCACCTTTGTACGTATTAAAACCTTCGCTTGTCGAGCCGGTACTAAAGCTCTACGGCAAATTCAGGATATATCAGCTTGAGGCTTCAGAAGCGACGGTTAGGCGACGCATGCAGGACCGCGGCCAAAGCGAGGCGGACATCGCGAAGCGTCTTCGACAACACGCTCTGGAGACAGCTATGGGACGGCGATTGGCAGATATTATTTTTAAGAATGAACGTGGGCTGAACCTAACCATTTCAGCCGTAGCCGAACAGATTTGGCATGACCAGACCTTCCATGCGCTAATGCTACAATAATGTCATGCGAGAGCCGCGAAATGACTGAGGGCAACCAGCCGATTGGCGACATAGGAGTCATCGGCCTGGCGGTCATGGGCCAGAACCTGATCCTAAATATGAATGACCACGGCTTCAAGGTCGTGGCTTTCAACCGGACAGTCAGCAAAGTCGATGATTTCCTGGTTGATGAGGCCAAGGGTACTCAGGTAGTCGGCGCGCGCTCCATAGAAGAGCTGACAGCCAAACTTAAGCCGCCACGTCGAATCCTTTTGATGGTCAAGGCTGGCCAACCGGTCGACGAAACGATTGAGCACCTTCTGCCACACCTTGAGGCCGGCGATATCATCATCGATGGCGGAAACTCCTTATTCACGGATACTGAACGGCGCTGTAAGGAATTGGAATCGAAAGGCATGCTTTATATAGGCACCGGAGTGTCGGGCGGTGAGGAAGGGGCTCGATACGGGCCTTCTATCATGCCCGGCGGCTCGACAGCAGCGTGGCCTCATGTCAAGGATATCTTCCAAGCCATTGCCGCCAAGGCTCCTGACGGTTCGCCTTGCTGCGATTGGGTCGGTCCAGGCGGTGCCGGACATTACGTCAAGATGGTCCATAACGGCATCGAATACGGCGATATGCAACTGATCGGTGAAGCTTATCAGCTGCTACGGGACATGGCTGGTTTGACGGCCGATAAGTTGGCCGCTATCTTTGCTGACTGGAACAAGGGCAATCTGGAAAGTTATTTGATTGAAATTACAGCCTTAATCCTGAGGTACAAAGATGCAGATGGTCAACCGCTGGTCGATAAGATTCTCGATACGACCGGCCAAAAAGGCACAGGCCGATGGACAGTCATAAGTTCGGCTGAGCTTGGGCAGCCTGTCACCTTAATTGCCGAAGCAATGTTTGCCCGTTCGCTATCCTCTTTCAAAGATGAGCGCGTAAGGGCCGCCAGCGCCTTAAAAGGACCAGCTATGATTGAGGCTGACAACAGTGAAGACTGGGTTGAAAGCGTGCACCAAGCCCTCTATGCCGCCAAAATCATCAGCTACGCCCAGGGCTTCATGCTACTGCGGGCCGCATCTGAAGAACATGGCTGGAACCTAAATTTCGGCAATATAGCCTTGATGTGGCGGGCGGGTTGTGTCATTCGCAGCCGCTTCTTGGATGATATCAAAACCGCGTACCAAGAAAATCCGCAACTGGACAATCTGCTACTGGCACCTTTCTTTACAGAGGCTGTAGACCAGAGTCAAGCCAGGTGGCGTCTTGTCACCGCCAAAGCCGTTCAGGCTGGCATCCCGATACCAGCCTTCAGTTCAGCCTTGAGCTTTTACGATGGCTATCGCTCAGCCGCGCTGCCAGCTAACTTGCTCCAAGCTCAACGTGATGTTTTTGGCGCACATACTTACGAGCGGATTGACAAGCCGAGGGGTGAATTCTTCCATACCAACTGGACTGGGCATGGCGGCGATACCAGCGCCGGCAGCTACAACGCCTAGTTAATCTGCAACTTGACTACTATAGGCAGGTGATCAGATATATCAACATCCGGGCATCGGCTGCTCAAGACTGTTATTTCAGGACTGACGAACATGACATCTACCACAGCTGTGGCATAACCCGGATTTTGCTTACGGCGCATGTTAAATGTGCTTTTCAAGGTTTGGTTAAAGCTGTTTTTAAACTTTTCCCCCAGTTCTCGTATCAATTGATTGTCGCTCGTAGCATTGCTGTCACCGCCTAAGATAACATTTGGCCTATCGGCCGTGGCGGCGAATATAATTCTACCCATTTTTTGACGCTCTGGACTGTATCTATCGCCTTCGAGATCCCAGATACCGTGCATGTTGAAAACGTTGACCGGACCGGCTGGTGTATCTAATTCCACGTGCTGCAGGGGACGGGGATAAATCGGCCATTGCTCGCGTACATCATCATAAATTCTATCACTGTATTCGTATAGAAAATGGACGGTTTTATTTTTGATTGGGAATTTCGACAGGACAGCATTACCAGTAGGCAAAGGCTCCGGTGGTTGATTAACAACGTAGGCCTTGACGAAATCCTCATGCGTATAATCTAGCTTGGCTCTTAGCACGTCCATGGATTTATACTTGTCAGCCAGATCCTTGCCGTGACCGTTATTGACTTCTTGCAGCATAAGGATGTCCGCATCCTGGGTCTTTAGAAACTCCAGAATACTAGGAAAAAGATGTCCGCCCCACCACAGATTAAGGCTGATAACTTTGATGACCATGTCTAAAGTTTACATTTTTTTAGGGATTCCGATGGTATACAAAATATAGCTATGGGTGTATAATAGCGGTTAAGGTATGGCGAAAAACATTATTGGCGCAGAAGGCGTTGTTAAAAGGTTTGGCGACATAGTCGCCGTTGATAACATTGACTTTGAAGTAAGAACCGGCGAAATATTTGCTTTTTTGGGCCCGAACGGAGCCGGCAAAAGCACGACCATCAAGATGCTGACCACCATGTTGCGACCGACCAGCGGCAAGCTGACTCTGGCTGGGCATGATGTCACCAAGGAAAGGGATTCAGCCCGCAAAGCCTTCGGCATAGTTTTCCAGGATCCCAGTCTTGACGAAGAACTGTCGGCCTACGAAAACATGGACCTACATGCTGCACTGTACAGCGTGCCGAAGGAGCATCGACACCGGCGAATTATAGAGCTCCTGGAACTCGTTGAGCTGGCTGGGCGCCAAGATTCCATGGTCAAAACTTTCTCGGGAGGTATGCGCCGCCGGCTGGAAATCGCCCGGGGCTTATTGCATGAACCGCGTGTCCTGTTCCTGGACGAACCGACCCTTGGTCTCGACACCCAGACCCGTAATCTGATGTGGGACTACGTCAAGAAGTTGAGCCGGGAGAAAGGCATGACGATTTTCTTTACGACGCACTATCTTGACGAGGCAGAAGACGTGGCTGAACGGATCGCCATCATAGACCATGGCAAGATCGTCGCGCTTGGTACGACTCCCGAACTTTGCAAGCTGACCGGCACTAAGACCCTTGAGGCTGCGTATCTTAAGTTAACCGGTGAGACGCTCCGTGACGAGTCCAGCTCCGGCAATGACGGGCTGAACTTCAAGATGTCCCTGCGTAACAGTAGGCTTAGGTAAGATGGACATCTTTTATGCACTCTGGCTGAGGCAGGTCCGGCGCTATTGGCGCAGCGGTTCACGCTTGCTCGGTACCTTGGGACAGCCTATCCTGTTGCTATTAGCCTTGGGCTATGGAATCGGCGCCATTTATCGGCGGGCGGGCGAGGGTAACTACTTGCAATTTCTGGTACCAGGAATTATCACTCAAACGGTACTGCTGTCCGGTATTTTCTGGGGGGTAATCATACTTATGGATAAGCGGTTCGGCTTCTTGTCAGAAATGCTGGTCGCACCAGTATCCCGCACTAAGATCCTGTTGGGCAGTGCCACCGGTGGAGCCACGATTTCAATTTTACAAGGCCTGATCGTCTTCGCGATTTCCAGCATCTTAGGTTTCAGGCCATATGATTGGGCTCTGGTGCCGGCTGCCTTTCTGGTATTGGTGTTGATGTGCGTGGCTCTGACTTGTTTTGGAGCAGGCATTGCCTCTATGGTTGACGATTTTCAGGGCTTTCAGGGCATCAACAACTTGTTAGTAATGCCCATGTTCTTCCTATCAAGCGCCTTGTATCCGCTCAACCATGTTCCGACGGGGTTGCGGATCGTCAGTGAAATCAATCCGGTCAGCTATATGGTTGACGCCTTACGCGATTTGCTTACGCATCAGACGCATTTCGGCTTGGGCAAGGACCTAATAGTCATGGTGATAGCCTTCGTTGTCTGCCTGACATTTGCTGTAAACCGCTTCAACCGCATTCAGATGTAGGTTATCCACAGCCCCGGCTTGACAGCCTTTGGGCGTCGGGCGTAGAGTGAAAAGTGCCACTGTGAGGTGGCTGCTGCCAATAGGCAGTACGCAGTTCTAGAAATAGAATTGCCGTAAGGAGAGCCCGTCAAACGGCTCTTCTTTTTTGTTGTTTGCCTATGCTTTACAATACCTGTAATGGCCACCATCTTTGGGAACCGAAATCGTCTGCACGAGCCGGTCTGGCATGTGCAGGTCACCATGTTATTCGCTATTTTCCTGCAATTATTGCTGCCGGAACGCTATGTTTTTGGCTCCCGGTACACATTGATAGCAGCTGAGACCCTGCTTTTGGTTGCCATGTCCTTTACCACGCCTAAAGAGCGGGTTTTCCACTCGCTGAGCCGCCGCATTAACGTTTTCATGCTGCTATTCATAACAGGCTTGGCCAATGGCTATGCGTTGATTGAGGTTACACGACGTCTTTTGCACGCCGGACAGGTAGCAAACGGCCGCGACCTTATCCTTACTGCGGTGAATATTTACCTGACTAACATCATCATCTTTGCGCTTTGGTACTGGGAAATGGACGGCGGCGGTCCAGGGCGACGGGCCGAAGCCCCCAAGCATGAGCAAGACTTCTTATTCCCGCAAAACCAGAACGAGAATTATAAGCACCCCCATTGGCAACCGACTTTCACTGATTATCTTTATGTATCTTCCACCAACGCCATGGCTTTCAGCCCGACTGACACCATGCCGCTCAGCCGCCGGGCCAAACTTCTGATGCTTGCTCAAGCCACTGTATCCTTGGTAACAATCGGGCTTGTAGCTGCCAGAGCCGTCAATATCCTGCATTAACGGATGAATACCCGGTTGCGCTGGGCGATTGCAAAAGCCAGGCCGCCTGGCACTAAAGGCAGCCAATAACTTATCAAGCGGTAGAGAAGGGCCACGGCTATAGCCGTTGAGCTATCAACTTGACTAGCTACCAACCCGGCAGTCAAGCCAGCTTCGAAGCCACCCAGGCCGCCTGGTGTCGGCACAGCTGTACCGGCGCCTACGCCCAAGCTGAAGATGAGTAGCACTTCGACGAAAGGCCGGTGTACGCCCAAAGCTAGGCAACAGGCAGTCAACCCCAAGACATTACCGAGGGTCAACAGGATTGAACTACCCAAAGCCAAGCCCAGCCTGCCCGGACGCTGGCGATAACTTCCAAATTGTTTCAAGACCCCCCTGATGTTCTTCAGTACCCGGTTGCCGCCCCAGAAGAGTAAGGCCACCAGGAACACACCCACCAAAACCAGAGCCACACGGATCATGGAGGAATGATTCGCGAGATGGAAATCTTTCAGATAATGAGGAAAAACCGCAATGCTAATGATTACAAGGAGGGTATGGCCGACCAGACCGATCGTATTGTTTGCAGCGACTACGGTCGTAGCCTGAATGGCGGTATGGTTTTGGCGGCGCAAATAGGCGTAATTGGCACCGAGTCCGCCTATTCCACCCGGCAACAAGCGGTTGATAAACATGACAGCTATCTGTACAAGCGCGGTGCGGCCATAGCGCAGGGGCTTGAATGCCAAGCAGTAATAATTGGCTGCAGCACTTAAGTAAGTACTGGCTATGGCCAGGAAACCAAGCATTGTCCAGCTGAGGTCGGGATGTTGAAGCTGCTGCCAACTTGAGCGGAATAAACCGAATTGGGGCACGATTACATATAAGAAGACCACCAAAGCGGCCAACAATAACCCATAACGGTAATTCAGCTTGAAGCGCGGTTCAGTCATAGCCACATTATTACTAAGCCAACACTTAAGCACAAGCTTAATACTGTGTTGAATATCTTACAATACACTGGCTGGTACTATGGTTTAATATATTTATCAAAGGAGTAAAGCCGGTCATGTCCAGCCGTATAACGCAGGTCACTAGTCGAACCCTGCAGCCCGCCATACTGTCCGTGATACTTTACGTCATACTGATCTTTATTTTGCCAACCAATGCGATAAGTATCCGCGACTATCACCTTTCCGCTTTCGAATACCGGGTTATCCTCTTCGCAGTCGCCTTGCCGACGATGGCGACCTGGGTGCTGGCCTTTATCGGCTATATTAAGTTACGTCAATATGTGGACACCATCCGCAAGGTTCCGGAGGGCAAGGATTTTGGCGAACTGGCCCGTGGCTATGCCTGGCTGGCTTGGAGCCTGCCCATATCAGTTACCCTCAACCTGTTACTATCGGCTTCGGTCAATGAATGGCCACATCTGCTTTCGGCCTCTGTCATTCTTCGTAATTATGTCAATCTGATACTTCCCTTGATCGCATTCACGATTATCGGTACGGCCTCCAGGGGACTGGTTAATCGTGCTAAGCTGGCGTTCAGCTCTGGAACGGTCCGCAGCATTATGCTGCTCTTCCTGGCTGCGGGAGTACTGTACTGCTTTCTGACTTTCCAGCACTTTGATTTAGGCAGTCTTAATTCGACAAACAACCCTTATTACATGCCCCTCTGGTTAATGGTGTTGACTGTTATAATCCCAAACCTATATGCATGGTTCATCGGGCTGTTGGCCGCCTATGAAATTACACTGTATAGCCAGCGCAGCGAAGGTGTTCTTTACCGCTCGGCACTACGCATGTTGTCAATCGGCTTGGTTGTCATCATAGTGAGCTTTGTTGCGATCCAATTCATAACCAGCGTTACTCCAGGTGTCGGACGTCTTGTGCTGGGTTATCGGTTAGTTTTAACGTTGATGTTCCGTATCGTCGGTGCTATCGGCTTTGTCCTTGTGGCCTTAGGTGCACACCGACTTAAGAAAATCGAGGAAATTTAACTATGGCCCGGCAACAGACCTCACTCTACAATCAGCTCGTCAGGGTAACACATGTGTACCTGGGCCCGGCAGCCGATCGTTTCATAGCCCGCCAGGTTGAGAACCACCTCCACAAGTCACCGTCACAACTTTCGCAGGAAGACCTGCTCAGCTTGATTGACTGGATCAAAGTAGTGGTTTCCTTGCTCACAGAAGATGAGGACATTATCGAGGAATATACCGAGGAACTGCAGAAACTGGCACGTCCTAGTTCCCGGTCCAAACGTTAAGTTATGGCACGGAACGGTACACCCAAACCCAACCTATCCGCCTCTGAGCAGCGCGTCGAGGCCGAAGCCCTTTTCACGAGTATTGGCGACGGTGCCATCTCAACGGATGAATTCGGCAGGATTACCAGGGTTAATCCTGCGGCCCAGCATCTACTAGGCTTCTCAGAGGATGAGCTCCTGGGGGAGTGGTTCCCGCGAAAAATCATCGCCGTCAATGACAAGGACGAACCTATCAACCTGATTGACCGGCCGATCACAAAAGCCTTTTTGACTGGCAAGCCGGTATCAGAGAAAACCCATTTGCGGCGTAAGGATGGGACCAAAATCGCCGCTGCAGTCAACGCCTCACCCATCTTGCTGAAGGGCAAGCCTCTCGGATTGATCGAAGTCTTTCGCGACATTAGCTTTGAGCAGGAAGTCGATCGGATGAAAAGCGAGTTCATTTCGCTGGCTTCGCACCAACTCAGGACACCTCTGTCAGCCATAAAGACTTACTCACACATGCTGGCGGACGGTTACATGGGCCAACTGACGGCGGAGCAAAAGCGAACATTGGCCAATATCATCCCCGGGGCGGACAGGATGCTTCTGTGCCACCTCACCGTCGACGGGGTCACCCGCACCGACGTCGGGGAGAGCCACAAGGGATTGTCGAAGGACGTGTTCAGCGACAGCCTGAAGCGCGCCGCCGTTCACTTCGGGGT
>CAZCXO010000016.1:0-10013 GCA_964502645.1 uncultured Candidatus Saccharibacteria bacterium | reverse complement strand
GTTGCGGCGCAAGTGCGGCACCCCGTGGTCGGACAGTTTAAAGTCGGTGCCGCTTTGGGTGCCGGCCGGGACTTTCATGCGGACTGGGCCGTCAACTGTGTCGACATCGATTTCGGTGCCAAGAGCGGCCTCGACCATGCCGACATGCTCTTCACTTAAGATGAGATCCCCTTCCCGCGTAAACTGTTTGTGCGGTTTGACGCGGATATTAACATAGAGATCGCCCTTGGGGCCATTGGCGATGGCCTCACCGTGTTCGCGTAAGCGTATAGTAGCGCCATCGTCGATACCGGCCGGGATCTTGAGCTGGATGGTTTGTTTCTTGGTCTGTGTTCCTTTGCCGTGGCAGACTGAGCAGACTTTTTCAGGAATTTTGCCAGAGCCATGACACTTGGGGCAAATACCGGCCTGTTGGATATTGCCGAAAATAGTCCGTGAAACACTGATTACCTGGCCTGAACCCTGACATTGGTCGCAGGTCTTAAGTTCATAGCCTGGTTCGACAGTAGTACCCTTACAGTGTTCGCAGCTGTCTTCTAGGTTAAGGTTGAGGTCGACTTCGGTACCAAAGACGGCCTTGCTAAACGTGACTTCTACAGCAGCTTCGACATCACGGCCACGCGCCTGGCGTTGTCCGGTTTGCTGCCCGCCACCAAAAAAGCTGTTGAAAATATCGCCCAGGCCCAGATCACCGAAGTCAAAGTTGATGTTCTGACCGCCAGCTCCACCGAAAGGATTACCGCTGGCACCACCGACGCCGGCATGGCCGAACTGGTCGTAACGCTTTCTTTTATCAGCATCCTTGAGAACCTCGTAGGCCTCATTTATCTCTTTGAACTTGGTCTCATCGCCGCCGCGGTCCGGATGATGTTCAACTGCTGCCCGGCGAAACGCCTTCTTGATCTCGTCAGCACTGGCAGTCTTGCCGATGCCCAAGATATCATAATAATCACGTTTGGTCGGCATTATTTCTTCTTTCAATCAATATCTCATCTTCGATACCTGCTACTGCCAGATATGCCTCAGGTATAGATAGCCCATATGTATTTCCTACGTATTGTAAAATGACCATCTTTTGTATCCCATGTGCCTCTATGTCTTCACCCGCCCGTTCACTAGTTAACCAGGCAATGTCTGAGTGTAATTTTTTATCATCCTCTATCCCGCCAAAGCCTGAACTCATAACCCTATTTTACCTCAGTTGTTTCGGCTAACCAGTTTCGGGCTTGTTTGGAGACATTGGTTAGTGGGATTTGTTGGAGAACGAAGGTATCGTAGCTGTGGAGTTTGGTGACCAGGGCTTCGATCTTATCGAAGTGGTCGGCCATGGTTTCCATGACCAACTTAATCTCTTTGGCTTCTTCCAGTGTCTGTTCCCAACGATACTTGCTCTTGATCTCTATGAATTCAGCACAGGCAATCAGTCGCTTTTCGAGCAAGGTGTCTACGATACGCTGGGCTTCTTGCCAGCTGCCGCAGGTCAGGACCAGTTGTACGAAACTGGTGTTGGCCATTGGTAGCCTACTTTTCCTGCTTGTCTTTGTCGTCGATGACTTCGCCTTCGATGGCGTCGTCTTTGCCAGATTTCTTGTCAGACTTCTTGTCGGTCTTGGCGTCATCAGAATCCGAGCTTGAGGGGGCATCGTCTTTGGAGGCTTGGTCATACATCTTGGCGCCGATCGGCATCAGCTTGTCGTTCAGTTCTTTGGCGGCGGTCTCGATGGTGTCTTTGTCTGCCTTTTCGTCACTGACGACTTTCTTGGCGGCCTCTATGGCATCGTCAAGGGTCTTTTTGTCGTCATCGGCCAGTTTGTCGCCGTTGTCTTTCTTGAGCTTCTCGGCCTGGTAGACGGCGCCGTCCAGGATGTTGCGGGATTCGACCAGTTCCTTTTTGGCCTTGTCTTCTTCGGCGTGTTCCTCGGCTTCTTTAGCCATCTTCTCAACCTCGGTCTTGTCGAGGTTGCCGGAGCCGGAAATGGTGATGGACTGTTCCTTACCGCTGCCCTTGTCCTTGGCAGTGACGTTCAGGATGCCATTAGCATCGATGTTGAAGGTAACTTCGATCTGCGGAATGCCGCGGGGAGCCGGTGGGATTCCATCCAGGATGAAGCGGCCAAGTGATTTGTTACCTTCGATCATGTCGCGCTCACCCTGGGCAACATGGACCTCGACCTGGGGCTGGTTATCAGCAGCTGTTGAGAAGACCTCGGACTTGCTGGTCGGAATAGTGGTGTTGCGCTCAATCAACTTGGTCATGACACCGCCCATGGTCTCGATACCCAGGCTCAGGGGAGTCACATCCAGTAGTAATACGTCTTTGACGTCGCCTTGCAGCACACCGCCCTGGATGGCAGCACCGATAGCAACGACCTCATCTGGGTTGACACCCTTCATCGGGTCTTTGCCAAAGATACTCTTGACCTTGTCCTGAACGGCCGGCATACGAGTCATGCCACCGACCAGCACGACGGCGTCAATATCGCTGGCTTTGAGCTTGGCGTCCTTAAGGGCCTTCTCCGAAGGCTCGGCCGTTTTGTCAATCAGTTCAGCCACTAGGCTTTCCAGCTTGGCGCGGGTCAGTTTGTGCTCGAAGTGCTTGGGGCCTTCGGCGTCAGCCGTCAGGAATGGCAGGTTGACGTCAACCTCTTGGGCAGTCGATAGCTCGATCTTAGCCTTTTCGGCCTCGTCGCGCAGGCGCTGCATGGCAGCATTGTCACCTGTGACGTCAATGCCGTGCTCTTTCTTGAACTCATCGGCGAAATAGTTGACGATGACGCGGTCAAAGTCGGCGCCGCCGAGGTGGGTATCACCGTTGGTGGACTTGACCTCGAAAACACCGTCACCTAATTCTAGAATCGATACGTCGAAAGTACCGCCACCGAGGTCGTAAACGGCAATCTTCTCATCCTTTTTCTCAGCTTTGTCCAAGCCGTAAGCTAAGGCAGCAGCCGTCGGTTCGTTGATAATACGCTTGACCTCCAGACCGGCAATTTTACCGGCGTCTTTGGTAGCATGGCGCTGGCTGTCGTCGAAGTAAGCTGGAACGGTGATGACGGCTTCGGTTACTTTATCACCCAGGAATGCTTCAGCATCACTTTTGAGCTTGCCTAGTATCATGGCGCTAATCTCTTCGGGGCTGTATTCCTTGTCACCCATCTTGACCTTGACGCCGTTACCGGCCTTGACAATCTCATAGCCCATCAGCTTGATGTCGCGCTGGACTTCTTTGTCGCTGAAGTTACGGCCGATCAAGCGTTTGACTTCATAAATCGTATTCTTGGGGTTGGTTACCTGTTGGCGCCGAGCAACTTGCCCGACCAGACGCTCTTTGTTCTTGTTGATGGCCACAACCGAAGGCGTGGTACGGTTACCCTCGCTGTTAGCGATAATTTCCGGCTTGCCGGCCTGCATAACGGCCATGGCCGAATTAGTCGTGCCAAGGTCGATGCCGATAATCTTGCTCATCTGTTACACCCTTTCTAAAATTAGCAGTCTAGAGTTTATATTGCCAGTGTATTAAATTAGCACTCTCATGTCAAGAGTGCTAATTTTGTACTAACTACAGCTGCGCATTGAGTTTGGCAATTGTGTGGAGCACTTGTGCCTGTGTTGGATCTATACCTATTTCTATTAAAACCCCAGGCATTCTGGCATCCATGCTTTCTTCATCACCCAAACGCTGTTCAGGATCAGTGGCATAATATTTTCTCCAAACCGAAGTCATAGCAATAATCGCAGCAGTTGTTATAATTTCTTCGGTGTTTTCGTGTGCCGGTACTATTTCTCCTAGAAGAGCCTCGCTTGCTTCGCTCATAGTTTACTGTGCTTTCACCTTAACCATGGCATGGCGGACTACATGATCACCAAGCTTGTAACCTGATTGTAATTCTTCTGTGATGATTTCATTATGTCCATCGCCATCTTCCATACTGACAGCCTCGTGAAGGTGTGGATCGAAGTGCTCACCAATGGTTTTAATCCGTTCAACGCCAAGATCCGTCAGTGTTTTCTCAAACTGTTTAAGCACGGCTTGGATGCCTTTGACATAATCATTGTCTTTTAATTCTTTCGGCACATGCCTGAGTGAACGTTCAAAATTATCGATCACAGGCAGAAGTTTGCGTACCACGCTGGCTTTGACAGAACTTCTTAGATTGGCAATGTCTTCTTCATGTCGGCGACGCAGATTGAGCGCATCAGCCCGCTCGTGCTGTAAGGCTTTGGTCAGTTCTTGAATCTCGGCCTTTGAAGATTTGGTAGGATTTTTTTTAGGCATGAGTAAAGAGATCCCCTGGTTCTTTCATAAAGTCAATATACTCTCTCATCTCGACAAGATCGATTAAAGCCGCGGCTGCAGATACTATAATTTCCCGTCTCCGAAAACCAAGTTCATCAAGCTCCCGCTCAACTGTCATAAAGGTTGCTCGGGCACTATCACTCGCATAATCTAAAACGCCAGATTCTGGATCAATGTAATGATGGAGGGCAGAGAAAAAACGACGATAAGGAAAACAATCGCGCAGCTTGATAAGCTCTAAGTTGGGTGGAATATGAGGAATAACTGGCGGTTGATCAAGATGATCAAGCACATCCGGATAGCTAGACATAGAGGACCTCTTCGAGTTCTTGGCCGGCGCGGGAGACGAGGTTCATAACGTCACGGTAGGATTGGCGGGTCGGACCAAGCGTACCGATGTAACTACGGTCGCTGAAGGGACTACGGAAACGGCTAATAATCAGGCTGACGCCGGCCGTGCGGCCGATCGGGTTCTCGCTGCCGATGTAGACACTGAGCGGCTCGTTAGGTGCGGCCTCCCGCAACCAGGGTTCGAGGTTGTCCAGCAGGCGGGCGACTTGCTGTACCTGGGTCCCATCTAAGAACTCCGGCTGGCCGAACAAGTTGCTTAGACCGCTCATGTACAATTGATTGCCGATAGTAGCCAGACCGAGGTTGTGGGTCAGCTCGACCAAGGTATCGACAGCGTTACGGATCATTCTTTCCGGAGCACCGGCGTGCTGGACACGCGAGGCTAAGGCTTGTTCAGCACGGCCGGCTGGTAATTCCGGTCCTGTTGCATTAGTAATACTGTTAACGTAAAGCCGGTAACCTCTGTCAGTCGGGACACGGCCGGCACTGGTATGCGGCTGGCTAATCAGGCCCAACCTTTCCAGCTCAGCCATTTCGGCCCGGATAGTGGCTGAACTGACATTGAATAACTTGGCTAATAGGCTGCTGCCGACCGGACTGGCGACTTCGGCATATTGCTCGACAATGGCATTCAATATCTTCTGCTGGCGTTCTGTCATAGACGTCCCATAATAATTATGGCCATTATAGATATTTTAGCACTCATTAGTCAAGAGTGCCAACCTACTTAAGCGTTCCGGTCGAGATAGCTCTGGATGTCGCTGGCCAGCTGTTTGGCAACTTCGCGGGTAGACGAATCATCCGGAGGTGCGGCTTTGGACTGAGCCAGCGCCTGAACAGTCTGGCAGGTCTTGTCGAGATTATCATTGATAAGCGCCGTGTAATAGTTGGTATTGAGCAGTTGCTCGATTTCTTCTAGGGCGGTTTGCAGGCGGCGGCGGAAGTCGGCGGCATCAACGACGTCACCATAGCGCTTCTTGAGCCTAGTCTGCCAGGTTTCAAAGTCAGGGGGCAGTAGGAAGATAGCTGTGACATTAGGGTCAAGCGTCTTGTACTCGGCTACGCCCTGAACCTCGATATCAGTCATGGCGATTTTGCTGTCGTCGTGAGCCTTTTGGATCTCGGCCACACTGGTACCATAGAGATTACCGCTGTAAATCTTGGCCTCGACGAAGCCTTTGTCATCCAGCATCTTAGCGGCTACTGTCTCATCAACGAAGTGATACTCATGGCCGTCCTTTTCTTCTACACCGTTATTGATGCGCGGCCGTCTAGTGGTGTGAGAGATTATGTGATGGTACTTACCGGTCTGGAGCAGTTTAGTCTTGAGCGAATCCTTACCGGCTCCCGTCGGTCCGACCAGCAAGAGGATTGGAGTGGTTTTTATTAGCTTGATAGTGGTTTCAGCCGGTTTATAAGTCGCCAGTCGATTAGCCAGAGTGAGGTCCATTTGAAAATTATAACAAATTACAGATGTTAATCGCGCTTGAGCATGACGGTGAAGGCTTCGGCTGGAATGTCGACCTTGCCGAAGCGCTTGAGGCGTTTCTTGCCCTTGGCCTGTTTAGCCAGGACTTTCTTTTTGCGGGTGACATCACCGCCGTAGAGACCGATGGTGACGTCCTTGCGATAGGCGCTAATATCTTCTCTGGCGATGAACTTGCCGCCGATGGCTGCTTGAAGTGAAACCTTAAAGTTCTGGCGAGGGATGATTTTTTTCAATTTTTCAACCGTTTCGCGGCCAAGTTTCTGGGCTTCACTACGATGAACCATGATACTTAACGCGTTGACCATCTCGCCAGCGACATAGAAATCGAGCCGGACCAGGTCGTCTGCCCTGTAGTCAGCCAGCTCATAATTGAATGAACCGTAGCCGCTGGTCAGGCTTTTGAGCTGATCGTAGAAGTCAGTCAGCAGATTGGCCAGTGGCGCCTCGAAGTCAACCAGGGCTTGTTGGTCGATATAGCCGATGTCTTTTTGCAGGCCGCGCTTACCAGTGATCAATTGAATGACCGGTCCGACATAGACTTGCGGTACGACAATTTCGCCCTTTATCCAGGGCTCACGGATTTCTTTGATCTTAGCTGGATCAGGTAGTTCAGCCGCGCTTTTGATGTCGACTTTGTCATCATTGATGAGAACTACATGGTAATCAGTTGAGGGGTTGGTGATGACCAGGCTGAGCTGGTATTCCCTTTCTAGGCGTTCGCGGACGATGTCCATGTGTAGTAAACCTAGAAAGCCGATGCGCACGCCGAAACCCAGAACTGGTGAGTTTTCCAGCGTGAACTGCAGAGC
Organism: uncultured Candidatus Saccharibacteria bacterium; assembly: GCA_964502645.1. Classification (GTDB taxonomy): domain Bacteria; phylum Patescibacteriota; class Saccharimonadia; order Saccharimonadales; family UBA4665; genus CAZCXO01. Next base: position 3,067 of record CAZCXO010000016.1, on the reverse strand, counting down.
TGAGTCACTCAGGCTAAGCTTTTCGATAGCATCTTTGAGCTCCTGGTACTGCTCATTGCTCTCCGGGAAGAAGCCGGCGTAGACGAAAGGTTGGACGTCCTTGTAACCTGGTAAGGGACCGTTGGCCGGTTGGCGACTTAACGTAATGGTGTCGCCGACCTTAGCCTCACGGGTTGATTTAAGATTGGTAACCACGTAGCCGATTTCACCGGTGTCCAATTTCTTGCCAGGCTTCATCTCAGGTGTCAGCGAGCCGACTTCCAGGGCAATGCCAGCTGCATCGGTGGCCATCATTTTGATCTGGTCATTTTTGGTAATCGAGCCGTCGAAAATCCGAACGTATAAAATGACACCGCGGTAATCGTCGTAATAGCTATCGAAGATCAGGGCGCGGGCCTCGGGTTGCTTTGAGGGTTTGGGAGCGGGTATGTGACTGACAATCCTATCCAGAACTGCTGGTACGTTCTGGCCGGTCTTGGCTGAAATCCGGATGATGTCGTCCGGTTTGCAGCCGAGCAAGCTGATAATTTCGGCACTGACCTTGTCGACATCAGCGGCCGGCAAATCGATTTTGTTAAGTACGGGGATGACGTTGAGGTTGACAGCGAGAGCTAAATATACGTTAGCCAGGGTCTGGGCCTGTATGCCCTGAGTAGCATCCACCACCAAGATGGCACCCTCGCAAGCTTGCAGGCTACGTGAGACTTCATAACTGAAGTCGACATGGCCAGGCGTATCAATCAGGTTGAGTTCATAGTCTTTGTAGCGCATCCGGACTGGCGCCAGCTTGATGGTGATACCCTTCTCGCGCTCCAGATCCATTTTGTCTAGCAGTTGCGCTTTCATGTCACGCTTATCAACGGTGCCGGTCAGTTCGAGCAAGCGATCGGCTAAGGTCGATTTGCCATGGTCAATGTGGGCAATGATACAGAAATTACGGATCCGAGATTCCATTGTGCAATTATAACAGAGGTGAAGCTAGATCGGGCGGTTGATGGTTCCTATTAGACTGGTATAGCGGTTAGGCGTGATGATGAGGTGGTCAAGCAGTTCAGATAATTAAAAACTTTTAAAAACGTACAAAATTACAATCATAGGTCGAGCCGAACCGGTTTAAGTATGAGCTTGCGGATTTTTTCGAACAGTGGCCGAACTTCTTCCAGATCGAACAACGCCGATACGGCAATGTGTACTCCAAAAGTCACCAGGGTTATCAAAGCTAACTTGCTGCCGAGGGTGACGACACCGCGGTCATTGAGACCCAACGGATACAGTGACACGATGATGAAAGCCGCAACCACGCTGAAGCCTGTTACCGAGATGATCCGCCAGACGCCACTCCAGAACGTAGCATCAAACAGCCGGTGGTCGCGCAGCAGCATGATAAAGGCCAGGATGAAGACCTCTACCATTGCCACTATGGATTGGGCTAGCGCTAGTCCGGCCACACCATAGGCACTGGGCCGCGCCAGGGTGTAGGCCAGCACAATGTTCAAGGCGATGATGAACAGCGACACGAATAATGGCGTTCGGGTGTCTTTTTGGGCATAGAACCAGCGCGAAATGATGGAATAGAGTATGCGGAAAAAGATGGCCAGGGTCAGGAAACCGAAGATGGTCGCTATCTGTTGGTTGCCGTTGGTGTAAATCAGGCGGGCCAGGTAGCCGCGAGCAAAGTAACAGACGACTACCAGCGGCGCGCTGATCCAGATCATGGCCCGCAACACCATCAGGAAGTCGTGCCGGAACAGATCCGGCCGGTGCTGGCTGAGCCGGGCGTTGAGGCGCGGAAAAGCGGCTGTCGAAATTGCCGTGCCAATCAGCAGGATGGGTGCCGTACTCAAAATAAAGGCATTGTTATAAAAAGTGATGTTACCTGTGCCGAGGCCGCTGGCAATGTGGGTCTCGACGATATTTTCAACCTGGTCGACACCTTGGTCCAGTGAACGCGGCGGCAGGTTGCGCAAGATGATGCGGAAGTCAGGCTTTTGCCAGGTGATGCCAGGCTGCCAGTGGAAGTTCAGTTTCCAAAGCCCGGCGATGACGATTAACAATTGTATGATACCACCGATCAAAGCACCAACACCCAGGCCGACCAGACCGATGTTATGTTTGAAAACGAAAATGCTGATGATAATCGACAAATTGTAAAAAAGCGGTGCTATGGCGTAAAAAAAGAACCGGCCGACAGTCTGTTGGACGCTGGTCAGGATGCCGGAGATGGTGAATAACAACGGGTTGAGGGCCAGGAAACGCATGATAGTGGCCGCCGTGTTGAGCTGTTCGGGCGATAGGCCGGGCGCCACGACATAGTGAATCAAGGGCTTGGCAAAAATCAGGATGATTATGGCGACCACGCCCATGACGATAGCCAGTAGGTTCATCAGCGACGCTGATAATTCCCACATGCCCCGGCGGTCGCCCAGTTGCAAGCGATCCGATAGCACCGGCATGAAGGCCACGCCGAGGGCTCCGGCCGCCAACGTGAAGAAGAAAAAGTCCGGGATGTTAAAAGCCGCGAAATACGCGTCAGTACTATGCGGGCCGACGGTCGGAAAGTTAGCATTGACAAGCTTGGTACGCAGAAAACCCAGCAACTGGCCGGCGAAAGCCGTCGCAATCAATAAAGCCGCCGCGTTGCCTATGCTGAGCCGGCTCTTTTTTTTCGTAGCGGGAACGGTCGGATTCATGAAGTAGGTTTTACCTACTTTAGTATAAAGCAGCGCCTGCGGGAAGTTTAGTGCCTTTCAGGGCTTCGACAACTTCGGCGGCCTCGACGGTTTCTTTTTCGATCAAGCGGTCTTTGAGATTTTCGAGGGCGTGGAGATTAGCCTTAATGACAGCCCGGGCACGGTTGCCGGCCTCAGTAATCAGGCTTTCAACCTCGTCATCGATGACCTTGGCAGTTTCGTCTGAGTAATCTCGCTCGTGCACCAGACGATCCAGCATCATGCCGTCATCGACGTGGAAGACCTGGTCGCGCAGCTTTTTGCCCATGCCCTGGTTGACGATCATGTCGCGGGCCAGCTCGGCAGCTTTTTGCAGGTCGTTACCGGCGCCAGTGGTG
>CAZCXO010000015.1:0-10670 GCA_964502645.1 uncultured Candidatus Saccharibacteria bacterium | reverse complement strand
CTGATTACTGAAACACTGGCATATTGCACTCTGATTACCGCTGTCGTGCCGCCGTCGATGGTCTGGGATGAGGTCGTGGCTATCGTTACTGTATGGCTGGAACTATCGGTCTTTTTGACAGTGTAGGTGAAGCTGTTAGCTGATGGCAGCGTAATTGTCAGGTTGGAGCTGTTAGCGTTGGCCAGAACGATCTCCCCTTGGCTGGACCCCGGTGAGTAATTAGTGGTCTGGGTACTGATAACCTGGTTGGCAGTCGCCACGGCGCTAGGGATAAGCGTACCGTCAGAGTTCAGGGACACGCTCAGGAAAGTGTTGAGAACCGAGCCCCAACTGCCACTGTCACCTCCAATCGTTGGTAATCTGGCTGTCATTTTTCTTTCCGGGAATCCCCTCTTGTGAGCACATCATAGCATGAGCATGATAGCCTGGCAAACTGGCTCCACTATTTTACAGATTGACAGGTCAGCCAATTTAGCATAAGCTGCCTATGAACTGTAAAAACAAACAGTCAAAACAAAAATGAGTTCCAGGCTAGATAATCTGATGCGGATTGAGATGTCGCGCGGGCGATTCCTGCGGGTATTGGGCATGGGAGCGGTCGCCGCGGTCGGCTTGCCTAAGATCTGGCAAATCCTTGACTATCAAGGCGATATGACGCCCCGCCTGCCCTCAGGTGACGAATACGGTGCGATGAATTATGGCGGTATCGAAGTCCAGCCTGGTTCAAAACATTTCGGTTAATATTTGCATAGCCACGCCGCTTGCGGTAGACTAGCAGCAAACAGACGGCCAAAAGCCAGTGGAGGGGGAAACGTGAAGCGTTTGATGGTGTCAGGAGGTGCGGCATTCGTACTTATTCTTGCCCTCCCCGTCCTGGTCTCCGCCGCCACCGCTACGACCACGATCAGTTCGGTCGTCTCAGCTGTCATTACTATCTCGACCAGCGGTACCGTCAACATCAACACCACACCCACAGGCGCCGGCGTTCAGACTATCGCCAGCGACACCGTTACGGTCAGCACTAATGACACTTCCGGCTACACCTTGGGTCTAGAAGAAAACACCGGCACGACTACCCTGACTTCGGGCGGCAATACCATACCACAGACACCAGGCACCTTCGCCAGCCCCACCGCTGAAACTGCTAATCACTGGGGTTACCATGTGGACGGCGTGGGTGGCTTTACCGGTACTGGCGCCTCGGCCAGCAACGCTGCGATTGGTTCCTTGGATTTTGCCAAAGTACCGAACAGTGGCTCACCGGACACTATCAAAACCACTTCCACTACCGCTAGCAATGATACGACGGCAGTCTGGTACGGCGTAGCCGTTAATACTTCGCAGGCCGCAGGCACCTACACTAATGTCGTGAAATACACCGCCACTGCCAATTAGTCATGCGCCGCTTATTTAAGAAGCATTGGTCGCTCGGGGGGCTGGCCGGAGCTATAACAGTATTGGGTCTTTCAGTTTCGGGGGGAATAGTCAGCGCAGCTACACCAGCACAATCCATCACCATTTCTCCGACTTCCATTGATCAAGAGGTACAACCTGGCTCGATTGCGAACGGCAGCTTTCAGGTCATTAACAGCGGTGACAGCGAATATAACTTCAAGGTCTACTCAACTCCCTATAGTGTCAAGAGTGAAGATTATAACCCTGATTTCACACCTCTGCCTGGTAAGACCGATATAACCAAGTGGATTCATTTCTCCAACGGTGGCACCGGTTTAGGGCCGCACCAGACGATTACGATCGACTACACGATCAACGTGCCGGCCCAGGCGCCAGCTGGCGGTTACTATGCGGTCGCTTTTGCTGAGACCCAATCCAAGCCCAGCAAGACTACCGGTGTGGTCATTACCGACCGGGTCGGTGAAATCTTTTACTTAAGGGTCGCTGGCAATGTCAAACAGACCGGCAAATTGCTAAGCTGGCAAGCTAGCTTTTTGCAGACAGCGCCTCTAACGGGTGTTCTGCGCATCGAGGACAGTGGTGGTTATAACTTCCCTACCACTGTCAAAGCCCAGGTCAAGAATATCTTCGGTCATGACGTCTACAAGTTCACCACCGACCGTCAGATCCTGCCCCAGACCATCCGTCGCATCAAGATACCATGGCCCAAGACACCGCCGGTCGGCATCTTTAAGATCCAAGGCACGGCCACCTTCCTGGGTCAGACCCACCAGTTGCCGGCCAAATATGTGCTAGTCGTCTCCCAACCGATAAGATTGATTGTCATTCTCCTGGTAGTAGCTTTTGTGCTGTACGTCATTTACCGCTTACGCAGGAACCGCCATGACACCAAGAACGTTTACCGCCGTCATTAGACGACTAGCAAGGCTGCAAGCGGCTTTAGCGGCCGGCTTAATAAGTCTATTGATGGTTTGGCCAGTCCAAGCTAGTGCCGCCACCAGCCAGATTCAGGCCAATGTCTGCCCCCCTGCCGTTGTCAAGTTGAATGTTGCCCCATCTGATAACCAGCGTACAGGGCTCAGCCGTATCACCGTTGCAGGCTACACAACATCAGGCCTGACCATTGCTGTTAAAGCCAATGGTAAGAGTTATCCGCCCAAGCTAATTTCTGGTGTTAACCGTTTCGTCTCTATCGTACCGCTCAAGCCGGGCCGCAACCAGGTGGTCATCACCGCCAGCAACGCCTGCGGCCAGTCTGATAAAAGAGTTATCAGTGTGTACAGAACCCACGGCTTAGTCTCGATATCACCTCTGACCTTGTCGATATTCTGGCTGATCCTGCTGATAATACTTATACTTCTATTGCTTTGGCTGCTAATATATAAACGACGACGTCAAAAGAAAGCTGAGGATGAACAAAATCAAAACAACCAGCCAGCGTTATAAAAAAATCGTCCTGCTGATTGTAGGTATCTTTGTCCTGGCTGTCGGTTCAGTGGCGGCTGACGCCACCTATGGCAGCGGGCCTTATGGCAATTGTGCCTATGGAACGGCCTGCAGCATCACCGTATCCAGTAACAGCACCGTCAACGTTGACGTCGCACCGGTGTCAGGCGGTAGTTGCACCGTCCAGAGCGACAGCGTCGGTGTTCTGACCGATAACACAGCTGGTTATACCCTAACAGTAACCACCTCAGGGACTAACACCAACCTAGTTAACGGTGGCAACACTATAAGCCCAAACGGCGGTACTTTTGCCAGCCCATCGGCGCTGACAGTCAGCAGCTGGGGTTACCGGGTGGACGGTCTAGGCGGCTTCGGTTCCGGTCCCACCACGGCCCAATCGAACGTCAGTCCGGGCAGCATCAGCAGTATCACCTTTGCGGCTATGGCCGCCAGCAATGCCACCCCTGTTACTCTGGCCAATACTTCTGCACCTGCCAACCCGACCCAGACCACCACTGTCTGGTACGGAGTCTGCGCTGGCACCACCCAGGCCGCCGGTACCTATTCTACCCAGGTCACCTACACCGCCGTCACCAACTAACTACTGCGAGTTGAAGTAGTTGAAGTCATAGTCAGTGCCTGTGGCAACCCCAGTAATATTACTGACGCCGAATGTCATCGTAGTTGTAGTAGCCGAAATAAATGGATCAAATCCAGCTGTCGTCGTGCTCGTACCAGATACGACCGGGCGCGGGCTACTGCTAAAGGAAATCGTCATTGTACACCAAATTCCGGCAGAAATAGAGGCCGATCCGGTATGAATACGGATTGTCCCCGACGTATCATTTCCGGCCAATAGAGTACAGGTGGCGGAGGCACCGGCATTTGCATTAGGTGTGAGGCCGGTTGGTGCCGCTGAGCCAGTAATAATATGCCCATTTACCGTTAAAATACCGGTCGAGGTAGCTCCAGTAACAGTCAGCGTACCCCCGATACTCGCATTGTTGGTGACCGTCAAAGCTGTGCCGCTAGCACTCAATGTAACCGCCCCAGCACTGGTAACTTGGACTTTGGTAACTCCGCTATTTTGAAGATCAAGTAGGTCGCTACTGCCAGTTTGATTCACATTCAACCCAATGTTTGTAGCAGCCTGGATATCCAGCTTGGCCCCTGGTGAGTTCGTACCGATGCCAACACGGTTATTAATCGTATCAACATCAAACACATTCGCTGTGCCGGCCGCATTCTGTATCTGGAAGGCTGTTGTGGAATCAGCCCTGTTTTGAATAGCTACCGGTGACTCCAGAACGCCATTCAGCTGAATGCCACCGCCTGGGTTAAAGGCAGTTAGTAATCCGCCGCTAGTCGGTGCTAGCTGGAGTTGTACACCGTCAATGTTGAATATGCCACTGGTGGGCGCCGTCTCATCAATATAGATACTGGCAATATTGTTGACAGCCGTAAAGGTACAACTATAGCGCGTCCAGGTGGTGGTAACGGGGCTCGAGGATGGGTTTGGCGACAATGTACACGCTGTATCAGTAGATCCGACCGTATAGCCTGCCGATACATCAGTCAGATTGGCGCCGTTATTGGTCATCGCATAAAAACTGAGCGTATAGAATTTACTGGCTGTCAAAGTCGTTATTGCATAAGACACACCATCGCCTTGCCCACTTACACCTGTACCTGTACCAATCTGCAGCGATGAATTACCTTGCCAGGCCAGCAACGAATCAGGTGTGGCAGTCCCACTGCTGCCCTTACTCGACCAGCCACCTTGGTTGTCGCCTTTCTCAAAATCACCGTTCGTAATCAAATTTGTAGTGTTATTTGTAGTATCAACGGAGAATAAGCTAGCATTACCGGTCGTAGTTGCTGTGGATTGTATTAAGAAAGCTGTGTTACTTGGATTCAGGCTTTGGAAAGTCGAACTACCATCCTGGCCCGATATGCTGAATGCCGTCAGCGGCGTGTTGGCTTGATTGGTATAAAATTTTCTACCGATTGTCGTCAGGGCATTATTTGACCAGAATAAGTTTTGGATCACCCCATTATTAAACTGTACAGCCAGACCATAGGGTTTACCAAAGTTACCATCAGCATTGGCAGCACTACCTATAGCGTTTTCGTTGATGAAACAGGGGATAATGCTCCCAACAGTAATGCTAAAGCTATTGCCGGTTCCCGTATAGTTTGCCGATCCGACACATTCATTGAGATTATTGGATGCTGAGTTATTCCAAAAAATGGTGTCAGATGTCAACGCGAGATTGCTGCTGATATTAGGAAGAGTAGTATTAGTTGAGATGGCAGTGACTATAGCCGGATTGCTACCATCAAGGTTGGCCCGGGCAATGCTATTTTGGTTTGAGGTGCCACCCTGATTAGTCCAGAAAATACCTGCGGCGTTTACGGCGATTCCAAATGGTTGGTTTACAGCGCTGCCTGAAGCCCCGCAGATAAAGGTCGGGTTAACGTTTATGGCGGTACTTAGAAAGTTATTCGCATCAAAGGGAGCACCGCTATAAATCTGGGCTGAACCGATACAATAATTACCGCTGCCATTAACGGCGTTGGATGTCCAATATAGGTTGCCATTATAGTAAGCAATCTCCTTCATGCCACACATGTTACCATTAGATTGTATATAAATTGTCGGTGTTCCCGTGGACGAGCCAGAAGTCTTTGTGGCATAAGCTATATAACTATTACAAACTGTGCCCAAAGTGTTAGGCCAATATATATTAACGTTATCTACAGCCACATTCTGCCCATTCCCTTTAACGTTTGAGCCGGCTACATAGGTGTTAGCAAGGTTAGTTGCCGAACTACCGCCAATATCAGCACGGCCAATTGATCCGCCGTTAACATTCGGCCCATTCAACCAATAGATGTGTGTGTCATCGGCAGTCATTCCCTTCGGTTTGCGTCCTGGCGACGCATAGTTTTCGGTATAGTAACTGGATGGTGGAGCAGCAACTTTAAAGACGAGGTTACCGCCGTAGTTTGCACCGTAGGCTGCCCCTCCCGCCAAGTCAAGGTGTATTCCTGACAAATTCGTGTTGGTAACAGTTGAGGCTCCTAAGACTACATCTGTTGTACCGGCAGCAGGCTGTACGCTTAAAGCACCAGCTGCCGATCGATAGAGAACCGTGTCACCACCGAAGTTAATACCGTCAGCAGCCGTTGTAACTGCTCCGATAGATGAAGTAGCATCACCTATTGTTAAAGCACCGCCTAGACAACCAGTACCACTAATCGTACAACCTCCGGAGACTGTGCCACCATACATGGTGGCCCCATCAATCCTGAGTTTTTTGCCATCGGGGCCAAAGGCCGATCCGACTAGACCGTAACCGCCAGTGCCACCGCTGTTGCTTTGGAACTGCAGAAGGTCGGCTGGTGTGCCCGAACCCGGATTAATACCCTGTACTATGATGTTCCCATGTGTAAAGTCGGTGTCCTGGATTTGGAAGGTAGCGCCTTGTTGAATTTGGAAACTATTGCTGTCGGCGTTGAGTATCGTACTGCTACCGCCACCGCCTCCGCCACTGCTACTGGTACAAGGCGAAAACGCTAACGTTGCAACCGAGCCTATTACATTCGACACTCGAAGACAAGAGTTTACAGGGGCTGTATTAGGCAGCAGTAAAGTCAAGCTACTGCTAGGATTAGTTGATTGTGCCTGCAATGCAATAGTATTGCTACCACTTTGATTAGCAAAAGCAAGTAGTCCGTTAACACTACTTGCCGCACCAACCGTCAGACCTGCAATAGCGGTAGTGGCTCCTGTAACGCTTAGAGTACTGCTTAAGGTTGTGGCCCCTGTTACAGCCAATGTTCCGCCTAAGCTAGTGGCTCCGGTCCCTACCGTAAAGGTATTGGTGCCGGTGACCGAGGTATTACCCTGAAGGCTGACAACCCCTGTACCGGTGGTGAAGGTACCCGAACCGCTCTGGAGAAAGTTACCAGACATCGTGATGCCGCCGTTTGCGGTTAACAGCCCGGTCAAAGTCGAGGTTCCTGTTACAGCCAATGTTCCGCCTAAGCTAGTGGCTCCGGTCCCTACCGTAAAGGTATTGGTGCCGGTGACCGAGGTATTACCCTGAAGGCTGACAACCCCTGTACCGGTGGTGAAGGTACCCGAACCGCTCTGGAGAAAGTTACCAGACATCGTGATGCCGCCGTTTGCGGTTAACAGCCCGGTCAAAGTCGAGGTTCCTGTTACAGCCAGGGTACCACCAATCGTAGCATTGTTAGTCACGGTCAGAGCAGTGCCGGCCGCAGCAAAGGTGGCTACCCCATTAAACGTTTTGTCACCACCAAAAGTCTGAGTGCCAGAGGTAACTAGCCCTGTATTAGTCGCATCGGCAGTCTGTAGATATATGGTTGAACCGCTGATAACAGCGCCATTGGATGATTTGGTCTGGGTATCAATCTGGCCCACCGTGTTGACCCCTGTCCCGCCGGTAGAAGTCGCCACCCACGCCGAACCGTTCCAGATAAAGCTGGCACTGCTATTGGGGGCTATGTTTACCCCATACATGGTAAAGGTCGCATTACCACTTACGCTATTGATATAAACAAGGCGTCCAGAGGCTGTATTAGTAGGTGTTGGTAGCGTCAAAGTTATACCTGGTGTTGTTTGGGTAACATCAAAAGTCGTGGCCACGTTAACCGTACTGCCGGCGCTACCGATAGTACTGTTAGAGGCATGGTTGCCTATAGCCACCGAACTTAACAGGGTAGAACTGGCATTTGTAAAGGTAAAGCCGGTAGCTACTGTCAGACCGCTGTTGAACGTACCGAGGCCACCCACTGTCAAGGTCTTGCCGCTAGCAATGGTCGTGTTACCGTTCAAGCTAACCTGGCCGGTACCGGTTCCAAAAGTACCAGTTCCAGCTTGGAGGAAGTTCCCGCTGGTTTGGTTGTAATCAGTGATGTTTGACAGAGCACCACCATTGCTGAGGCGCTGCGTTCCGCCAGTAGTCAGATTTCCACCTGTCAAAGCCAGATCACCAGCAGTAATCGTAGCACCCCCGTTGGTAACGGTTAGCCCGGTTCCAATGGTGGCTGAATTGGTGACAGAAAGACCTGTGCCAGCACCGTTCAAGGTAACGTCACCATTGAATTGCTTAGGACCAGCAAATGTTTGCAGTAATGGCCCTGCATTTACCAATCCAGGATTGGTTATATCCGCAGACTGGAAGAATATACTCGTTCCGCTAATTACAGCACCCCTCAGGGAAGGCGACTGACTATCAAAGTTGCCAACCGTAGTAACACCACTCCCTGCTGCACAGATTGCAAAGTTAAGGACACCTGAACCATCTGTTTTCAAACAGTCTGTCGGGCTGCCATCACTGGTCGGCAGCGTAAAGGTCAAGTTGCCGCTGGTAACACCGCTTTGGAGTATAACTGCACCCCCGGAATTGTTGAATGCAACCGAACCAGTGTTACTCGCTGTGCCGAGCACCAAACTGTTGGCAGCTTGAACAGCAAGTGTACCGGCAATTGTAGTATTCCCGCTGTTGTCAACGAGAAAGCTGGTAGCGGGTGTTACGGAGCCACCCTGAAGATTTAGGAGGTTACCATTGTTATTGTTATGGATGAAGATAGAGTTCGGGCTATTGTCAGTCTGGGCACTTGATACCCCAGCGGTGTTGGGACCAAGAATGACAGCTGTGCCGCCGCCGGTGGCACAGCCTACAGTGCTGGACGTACAGATTTGCTGAGTGCCACTTCCAGTAGTAGGTAGCACGAAGTTAATCCCCCCCGCTGTGAAGCTTATTACGCCACTGCCAGCCGACACGTTCAACTGATTATTAGAGTTGGACTGAAGCGTATCAGCCGTAACCGTACCGCTAGTTACGATATTACCGTTATTGGATGCAGTGAGATTACCGCTACCGATGTTCAGACCACCCGCCGTTATATTCAAGTTACCGCTTGCCACCGTCAGGCCACCATTGAAAGTGCCCAGTCCTGTAAAAGTGGATGTCCCAGTCACTCCAAGATTAGCGCTCAACGTAGTGTTGCCAGTTACCCCTAAAGTACCGCCAACAGTCACGTTGCTTGTCACACCAAGTGTACCGCCAACTGTACCGTTAGCAGATATGCTTAATGAGCCGCCACTAATTTGACCAGTCGCGGTTAGCGTATTGGCTGAGGCCGCCCCTTGGACTACCAGCGCTCCAGCATCAGTTATAGTGCCGCCGCTTTGATTTAATATCGAGTCGCCTAGCTGATTACTTGTTGTAAATATTGGTAATTGCCCGGCTGTACCAGATCCATCTATCAATCCGGTAGTGCTGTTAGAAATACTATAATTACCACCACCATTGTTGGTGACTGTTAAGTTGGAGCTGCCGGCTGTCAGGTTGACTACTCCGGTATTGGTAATGGTCGAGCCATTGACGGAAATTCCTGTTCCAGCCTGTAACTGGACTCTCAGCTGGCCGCCGGCTGCTGACAGACCGCTGCCCAGACCTATACTGCCACTGGCGCCACCGATGGAATTAACTATATTCGATGGAAGATTAACACCCGTTTGCGGCGCTAAGCTGACGAACTGGCTACCGTTGTAGTAGTACAGGGTGTTATTAGCCTGGTTGTAATAAATCTGGCCGGCCACCGGGTTACTGGGAGCGCTGCTCGGTACCAGCACCAAGGTGTTAGCGATGTTCACTTGCCCATTAATCATCAGTTGGTCAGCCGTTCCTACCTGTAACAAGCTGTTCGGTTTGACATTGTTAAGGGGAATCTTAGCTTGGTTATAGGTGGCAATCTTCTGGCTCTTGCTAGTTGGTTGCTGTACATTGTGCGCGAATAACAGATAGCTGGCCGTACCCAATACGGCGATAACCCCCAAGATAAGGCCATTGACTATAAACAATTTCTTTCGCTGCCTGAATGAGAAAAAGCGCTGTCTGGGTACTTCATCCGCCATTTGTACGCCCACAGCGGTAGTAACAGGGGTTTCCAGACTGGAATCCTGAATCACTTGGGTACCCGTAGTCGGGCTGCTGCTGTCGTCCATCTGTTTTGTTTTTGGGTTTTGGTTTTGGTTGATAGCACCAAGGCGCTATTAGCCGTGAGTATATTCTAGCTATCTTATCAACAGGGTGCAAGCTTTTTGAACAAATTTTGTATCTGTTTTACCGATGTTTTCCACAGGTCTGTTAACAAACACCTTACTTCAGGAGGTAGTAAATCGTCACACAGGCTATTCCGACCGTGATGAACGCCATTATCATGACCGAACCGAGGGTCCGAAAGATGGCAGTCTTGGCCAAGGGGTTGCGTCCCACCGATACGATGCTGCCATAAATCGATGCATATACCAGTGTCACAAGCGAAACCAGGGCAATCAGGCTCACCACCAGGCTCAAGATGATGCGGATAGTAGAGATGGTGTGACCGGTTATAGACTTGATCAACTTCTGTAAGAAGTTAGCTTGAGTGCCACCACCGCCGGTGCTGCTGCCGGTCCCGATCCCGATTGTCAGCCTGACATAACCGATCTGTATCTGATGGGGGTGGCCGGTTTTGTCCTTGATCGTCTCAGTAGTAGCGCCGCTGGTTTTTGAGTCGAACGGTGTCTGAGCCACACCGATGATGCGACTCCCAGGCAGGATTTCCATACCGATGCCGCTGAACGGTGACACGCTGATCTGGTCGCCGACCCTGATGTTGCCATTAACAGTACTGACCAAGGTGTTGGTCGTACCGCTCAGGGCTACTTGAACAGTCGTGGCAGTCGGATCAATCGCTAACAGTGAATCCTGGCTGACCACGGTCACAAT
>CAZCXO010000014.1:0-11068 GCA_964502645.1 uncultured Candidatus Saccharibacteria bacterium | reverse complement strand
TAGATTATGGCCTAAGTAAACATTAACGGGAATGGGAAGTCAAGGTGTGAAGGTAATACATTTATGCTCCACGGGCCAGACCATCTTCGAGCTAACTAAGTAATGATGTTGCAGCTGTGAGGAATATGGTTCTAACCTCAGCCAGTGTGGTGTACCAAAGCATACGTGGAATGAAGGGCTCTCACTTGAGAGTCTTTTATTTTTTCTGAAGCTTCTCAGCCAATTCTACGATGATTCCTTCCGGTCCATGGAAGTAGCATAGCTTATACATATCTTCATAATTGTAGGTGTCAACAAAAACTTCATAGCCCTTTTGTTTCATCTTAGCTACAATGTCTTCAATATTTTCTACGACAAAGGCGAGGTGCTGCATTCCATGCGAGTAAATAAAACTCTCTTGAACCCCCGATTTGCCTGCGGGATGAAGAAATTTAGCCAACTCCAAGTTTATCTGTCCCTTTGGCGCCTTCAGGAAGACAATTTGTGACTTGGCATTTTTGAACCCCGTTACTTTGTCTAGTAGTTCACTCTGCTCTTCGGCTTCACCTTGAACTGTAAATCCAAAATCTAAGAAAAATTTCTTGGCGGCTGTTAAGTCATTTACTACTACACCTATGTGATCAATCCGCTGAATTTTCATACTAATATCCTAACAGAATGGTTCTAACCTCGTTCAGTGCGCTGTACCACAAGCGATGCTTATTTTTTTTACAGCCATCAATTTATTGAGAGTATTGGAAAGTGTCTGTAAACGAGCTCACCCCTGCATTGACACTACTCGGTAACGATACTAAGTAATAAGAACTGAAAGCATTTTTAATGTTGTAAGGGTAGTTAGTATAGTTTGAAAAAGGGTAGCCGTTGTAGGTCAGACTAGTTGATGCATACGCACCAGTAAATGTAATTGGGTTAAATTTCACAAACGGAGAATAATATGAGTACCCAGAAGAGAAGTTCATTTTGGGTCTTTCAACTATCCACTCCGCTGTCCGGTTTAGACAATTTACCCCTGCTGAACAGGTTTGGTATTTTGTGAAGTGTACACTTGGATTAGTTACATCATATAGATAGAGGCCGTACTTTAGATTTGATGGGTTGTACCATACTTTCATGTTGATTTGGTCACCCGTATGGATTAAACCATCAAAATTTTTTAACTGCTGCTGCCTATCATGCTTCATGTTCCACATCTCCCAAAAAGGATAGATGTGCTTCTCGGGACTTCCATGTTTAAGGTAGGTGCAGTGCAAATTTATTCCAACCTGCTCAACTGAGGAGTTAGAAGCATCATCAACACCTCCAACTTGGACTAAACCATCTAGGCCCAGCCATATAAACGTGGCTGCTGCAGGAACATTGGCTTGCGGACATGAATAACTCGGTACCTTAAAAGACCCCTCGACCTCAGTATATTTACCTGGATGACCACTGATGACAAAGCCAGTCCAATTTGAATGAGCGCTTAGGTGAGTAGGTTGCGTATAACTTACCGATGAACCGGCACTTGCTGCACTGGCGCTAGTAGAATCATCAGGCGGTATTATGTCGTCAGGATTAGTGGTGTATTCTGCTTGGGTCACTAATGAATCGCTGGCAGAACCTGTTGGACCACCACATACAAGGCTGTATGTGGTGTTCGAAACTATGGCTGGCTCTACCACACTTCCGTTTGTGGTCACGGCAACACCATTTAGAGTGCACGAGGTAGCACGGGCACTGGATATATAAAGGGTAGGGGATGTACCTGACGGAACTGCCTTCGGCCCATCAAGAGATGCCGTGGCGCAGGCTTGGCCAATCTTGCCTGTCGATAAGCTCCAGACAGCGGTGCCATCGATAGCATACTGAACCAAGTTGCCGTCATCCTGCATATTCAGGGTAGTGCCGCAGTACGTATTAGTCCCACTGGCCCAGGCAGCTGCCCCACCACTAGGTCTGACCACAAGATTGCCATCTGTTTGGAAGTCTACTTCAGTAGAGCCTGATCCGTTAGTGCCTGTCGCCCAAACGGCATTGGCAGTAGACATGTCCCTGACCACGAAGTTACCGTCATACTGCATGATGGCCTGGTAGCGGTAGCTAGGTGAGTAGAGGGCATAGCCATAAGGTATGTTCTGGCCTATGGCAATTGAGCTGCCAATAGAATTAGAAATAGGGGCATAGTAGGTATGCCACATGCTGTTGTCTGTGCTGCCTATGACGAAGATATCTACCCGGCCTGGGGCCCATGAGACAGCTGCCGGGGCATCATTGGTTTGGCCACCAACATTATTCTGCCAACTAGACCAGCCAGAGCTGTCCCAAGATTTATACTCAACCCTGTTTGTGGTATCTCTGACCCAGACATCCAGGTGACCGGGCCAGGAAGAGATGGAGGGAGCAGAGTGAGTAACCCCGCCGAGAGAGTCAAAGCCGTTCTCCCAGCCTCCCGCTGCCTTATCGTAATACTTATGGTAGACAGCGTCATCACAGCCCCTGACTACAATGTCTATCCTATTGGCTCCCATTGAAGTAGCACCACCCGCACCGTTAAGACAGCCGCTTAGGCTTTGCCAACCATGCCAACCACCGGTACTGCTGTCATACCAGGTGTGCTGGAGGCTGTTGTCCGTTCCCCGACCAAAGACATCCAACCGGCCTGGCCCCCAGGAAGACACAAAGGGGGCTGAGGTTAGACAGCCACCCAGATCTTCCCATAGATGCCAGGATACGCCGTCCCACCAGCCATGGTAAAGATGGCAGTTAGTACCTACATGAAAGACATCAATCCTGTTTGCTCCCCACGAGACCGCCGCTGGGCCGTAGTTGGTGGTACCACCCAGGTTGGTCCAGACGGGCGACCAGGCCCCGGCGTCGTAGTATTTGTGGTAGACGGAGTTATTCGTACCTCTGCCAAACACATCCAACCGGCCCTGGCCCCATGACGATACAGCCGGCCCCCCCGCATTGAATACTCCACTCAGAGGATCCCACTGGCCGGCAAAGCCGCTTTGGGCATGGCTGAAAAACAGGAAGTAAGTGCCTAGCCCGGCTGTGCCTATGACTATAACAAGAGGGGTAATTAGGCGACTGTGACCACCAAGTGTTAAGACCCTGAAAAGCTTACTTCTAAGTCGGTGGAGCTTGGGGTTAGGCGGGTTCGGTTCTAAGCCTGCATTATAGTGGGGGGCAGGTACCACAGGCTCTGACGAATCAGTTATTTTGTCTTTTTTGTGTAGTTTCCACATTCGGTGTGTCTCTATAGAGGAATGTTGGCCATATAGTACTTGTGTTTAGTACTATTGTCAATTTATTGGGAGACCAGAACTATTCTATATAAAAAGAAGTAATGCACGATAACCTTACCTAGCCTGGTACTCAGAGAGTCATCGGTTTGCAAGGAACTTAGGTTAACAGATGGTTTGGGCGATAGCTCCGGTCGGTTTTTATCATTCAGCAACTGATATAGGTATTGGATCGCCTGCAGGAGAAACTCCAGGCTATGCTCAGAGCTAAAATCAACCAGAACTTCGCGGGGGTTTTCATAGCCAACGGCGCGGAGCAATATAAGAAGCTTTTGCGTCAGTTCTGGTGTGATTGCTGGCTTTATTTCTGCAGTCGCAGAATCGGTGTCACCCTGCTGTGCCAGTATCTCCATTATGTCTTTCAATGCACTCTCTATGCTGGACTGAGCGGAATCTTGAGAGGTTTCGGCCAGGCTAAAACTTAACTGCACTAATGTTTCCTCAAGCGGCTGATCATTGGCGCCAGCGATAACCGACTCAATATCAAGCACGACTTCAGGGCGACCCTCGGCTGCAATAAGCACTGTGAACAGATTCGTCTCAACAGGTACGTTAGCTTCAGGATTTAGTATTATCATTGCATCTTGAACGAGGGTTTCATATATCTGGTCATCTGCACTAGGTGACGTTTCTTCCTCGGCTCCCAGAAGTACTTTTAAATCCGCATAGGTCGCTAGAATCTCATCATCAAAAAGAATTTGTTCGTGGCTCCAGTTGGTGGCTTCGATTGTATCAATTATTGCGGTCGCATCTCCTTCACTTAATAATTCCTCGCTATGCACAGTCTCTGGCTTCTGGTCAGCAATGGTAGGAACAGCTTGCTCAGTTGCGGCCGGATTGATTATCGGCGGTGGCAACTTTTCAGATGCAGGAATCTTTGGCTCAAAATATTGAGTATAAGTATCGGTAGATGGCACAGCCGTGACAAGGACATTGTCAGCCGCTGCAGCTTCATGCTCCTGCCTTTCCAATGGGAGTTTGGCTAATACTGGCTTTACCGGTGCAGGTTTAACAAAAGTTTTTATCGCAATTACCTTGCGAGGCTTATCGGCCTGTGCTGGCCGGTCAATTTCGCGGTCGGCGGTTTCAGACGCCAGTATCTGCTTGATTTGACGCTCCTGGAGCTCGACCATTGTCATTGCGGACGGTGCCTTTATTGGTGCTACTGGCTGTCTATCGCCATCCTCTAGTCTCTGTTTTCTACTTATAGCTGGTTCGCCTTTTGAAATATGCTCAGTGTGCCGTTGATCTAACTCTTTGACAATGGTGTTATTTTTTTTCCGCTCCTGCCGTTGTCGCCAGTAAGCGGTCGGGAGCCTCAGGCTCTTTGGGTTGTCTCATAATCGCCCCGGTTTCATCAGTCACAAGTGCTCCACCGAAGGCGGCCTGTACTGCTTCGTCGGGAGTAAAAGCTCCTGTTGCTAAAATTCTGTCCGCAGCCTCAATATTTTTTAGTACATCCGGCAGAAACTCTTGGCCCCTGTCACTTTGCAAAAAATCACCAAGGGCCATCGCACCTGCAGTCTGTCCCGCAGGAAAAGGGCACCTTATCACCATATCGAGATAGTCGTCTGGAATTTCCCCGGCCATGGATTAAGCATAGCCTTAATCCAAAATATGACCAAATGTCCAGAACTACTGATTATCTTGGACTTCTATGGAATGCCTGGCGATATCCAGGTTACAGGCTTTGTTTTGACTGCAAAAGGCTTCACAGTCTTTGGCCAGCTTCATATCTTTATAATGTAGGCCACATTCAGGACACTGGAATACTGGCGGTTCTTCCATGATTTAACAATACCAAAAATGAGCAGGCTACAGTCATGCTTGGTACATCAGATTGACTTATTAACAAGCTTATGCTAAGATAGGTGGATGAACCTGCACAGAGCGGGTACCGAAGGCCAGTGGACCAGCGTACCGCCTGAAGACCAAAACCCATATCAGAAAATAGCGGCTGCCACCAATGGGGTCGTTACGCCCGGTAATGCCGTCAGCCTGGCTGGAGCCGGCCTGGTTGCTAGCGGTTTGAAAGACGTCGGTCAGGGAGAAACAAGCAAGGGTGTCGTTAAGATCGGCGCCGGCCGTGCTTTTGACCTGCTGGACGGCACTGTAGCTGAAAGAACAGGTACCAAAAGCCCGGTGGGCGAGGCGATGGATGTCGTCGTAGATAAGACTGAATTGGCAGCTGCCGTACCGACCCTGGTTAAAGCCGACGTTTTGCCCAGGTCCGCAGCCGCTGTTATTACTGCCCAGAACCTGGCTATTACTGGTTTCTCAGCCGTTGCTAAGCGTCGTGGTGCTGAGATACATACTTCGGCCGAAGGCAAAAAGGCCATGTTCGCACAATGGTTCGGGGTTGGGATGTATGGGTTCGCCAAGCTGGCCAAGGATGCCAAAGCGGATAAGCTGGCCCGTGGTTTTGAGTTCGCTGGACACCTCAGCATGGTGGCTACGGCTGCCCTGGGGGCAAAAGCGATTGCCGGTTATGCCGATGCGGCTGGCCTATCTATATCAAATTCCTAGCTACCAGGCTCGATAGTAAAGCTTAGTCAGTCTGGTGAGTCAATTAGTTATACACAGTCTGCCGTCTGTTGGAAAGTTAATAGTTGTCAGGAAGGGTGCGACTTATTATTCTTAGTAGGTAATTAAGGAGGGATTATGGACCAGGATAACGGAAACGACCCAGCAACCCAGGGTGACAGCACGCAGCCAATTCCAGAACAACCGGCTGATGCGCCTCAAGGTGACGGTGGTAGCGTAGGCGGTGACGTAGGTGGCGATGTTAGCCAGCCGGCTCCGCCAGCCAGCCCCGCACCAGATGGTGGCGGTATGGACACCCCGTCAGGCGACCCGAACAACCCCCAGCAGCCTTAGCCCATAGCTTAGCTTTAACCCCCCTACACCCCTGCAAGATCGGGTCTTGATAATCGTTGTAAGAATCTTAACAGCGGCTTACAACGGCGTTGGCTATGATGCCAGTGTGAGGGGGAAACGATGACCACTAATCAAGCCGTTCCAACCCGTATCGCCCGACGACCACGGGAGTGGTGGCGGAATTACCTGTCTTAGTCACTGAAACTGCGCGGCCAGAGTTTCTGGCTGCGTACGGCTGCAAGCGTAACAGCGTAGTACAGCACTTGCGCCTGGAGATAAATCCAGAACAACAGCCCTAGAGCCAGCGCGAAGTAGCTGTACAAGGCGTCCAGATTCTTAAGTTCGTGCCTGAGCAGATAGCCGCCTACGCCCTGCAGGATGACCAGGCCGAAGGATGCTGCCAAAGCGCCGCTCCTGACCTGTCTGATTGAAATCTGGCGGGGCAGACAGACTATCAGCAGGAAGCTGAAAAGCCAGAACAGTATAAACAGGTTGACAGCGATTGACAGCAGGCGAAAAACCAGGCCATGGCCGGCCGTAGCCGCCAGGCCGGTACAGATCGAGGCCACTATAAAGCCGGTGCCGCCGACCGTGATAAGCATGAAGCTATGGGGAATCGTCTTAGGGAAGCTAAGCTGTTCGCTCTTAGGTATGCGCCAGATGTGCTGGACTCCTCGCCGGAAAGCATCAGCCACGCCTCGTGCGCCGTAAAGCATGAACACCAGGCCGACCACAAGGGCCAGGCCATTTTTATGTAATGTCACAACGTGGTTGGATAATTGCGTGCCCAGCACCGGGAAATAGTTGGTGGTGGCCCTGATGATGTCCTGCTGCAGGGCGGGGTGATTGTCGGCCAGCAGGCTGGTCAGCGTCGTCAGCACCAGGAGCAGCGGAAACAGTGAGAGGAAGCTGTAATACGTCAACAACACTGCCTGCTGGCCGACCGAGGCTTCACCGTAGCGTTTGATAACGGCGTAGGTGACAGCCGTCAGGCGGTGCCGTTGCTGCCACTTGTCTAGCCGACGGAGGCCGGCCTGGAGTTGTTTCATTATTCTTTCATTACAGCACGCCCAGCTATTATTAACCAAACCGAGTCACACTGGCCGATAGTGAAAAAGTTCACTGCCAGCCCGACTACAGACCTTGATAATAGGGCTTGTAAGAAAAATAAAGGAGGTACTATGTCCAGCGAAGAAGCCGAAGCTCTGATGAGCCAGTTCGAAAAGTGGGATAGCAAGCATGCCAAGCATGAGTTCATCCACCGCATGGAGCGCAAGCTCAGCCGCAAAGAGCGGCTTGGTCTAAGATAGTACCAGTTTAGAAACGGATCCGTCGCATCAGGTGGTCGACACCGTCAGGTCGGTGTTCTGCCAGCGGCAGCCGGTCACTGAGAAGGTTGACAATCTTCTCTTCGTCAGCCGGGTCATAATATATAGTCAGCGGCACGGCGAACCGCTTTAAAGGCATAAATACCAGGCTGGAGAAAGCTCCTTCTGAGGCGACCGCGAACGATTTAAAATCATCATAATGATAGCGTTTCTGGCCGATGTTGATGCCTGTCTTATCAAGTGAGTAGCGTTGCTCGCCCGGTTTATGAGAGGCATAAATGGCCAGTATCACCGCCGCCACGACTACCACGCCAGCTGAGATGACATCCTTGGTGACCAGATAAACCAAAACGGCAAAAACCACCGATCCCCCCAGCAGCAGTGCATACCAACCAGAGCTCTTTTCATGGTGCACGAATTCTGACGCCGTCCAACGGACGGTAGACGCATCGACATTATCATCGGTCGGTGCCTCGGCTTCGGCCGGCCCAGCTGCCGAATCTGGTTCAGGTGCCTCCGCAGTCGGCTCGGCAACAGCGGTTTCAGCCGGAGCTGCAGGAGGTGCTACAGGTGCAGCTTGACCTGGACTGATTACGGTACCGGCCGGGTGAGCGACAGCGGCTTCATCTTGGTCCGGCAACGCTTGCTTGGATCGTGCCATAAGCGATATTGTAACGCAGTCATGACGGCCAGACCAAGTACCCTACTTGGCGAACGATAGCCTATACTGCTATAATCACCTCTGTTAATCCGCACGCCAAACCTGGAAGGGTGTCCGAGCGGTTTAAGGAACTGGTCTTGAAAACCAGCGTGCCGGCAACGGTACCGTGGGTTCGAATCCCACCCCTTCCGCCAATTAACACATTTGTGTGCAAACTCGCTTTCCTGTAACGGAGGGGGTGAAAGTGTTGTTGACAGGCAAGCATGCGATGCCAAAAGGCCGATCAAATTATCCAAAATGCTCATGTTGTGCTTAATATGTTGTAAATATGTACCGCCTTGTTGCAGCCAGCGTACGGCCTAAGCTATACTGCTACTAATACAAAAACGCAAGGTTTTTAATTCTTTTCTCGACGCTCGCCAGAGATTAGCGAGTTGCCGAAACGCAACCTAGTGGAGGGTAACAACATGGCGCGACGCAACCGCGACGACGATTTATTGCTAGAAGAAGATGAGCTGACTGCCGCCTTTCTGGGTGACGAGGCCGCTGCGCCCGCCACTGAGGAGGACCAGCCGGCCGCTGCTGCTGCGCCTGCCGAAGACGAATGGGATGAGGATGACAGCGTACCTGGCCAATTGGCCGTTGATGTTTATGAAACCCGTGAGAAGCTGGTCGTCAAGGCCCGCACCGCCGGTGTTAATAAAGGTGATCTAGACGTCAGCATCTCTGACAATCAATTGACCATCCGAGGCACCCTTAGTTCCGGCACCGAAGAAGGCGTTGAGAATTATTTTCTCCAGGAATGTTACTGGGGTGAGTTCTCCCGTACTATCGCCCTGCCTGTTCCGGTCAAAGAAGAAGAGATCGAGGCCGTCCTCAAGGACGGCGTCCTGACCATCAGCTTCGGCAAGGTCAAGCAAGACACCATCAAGAAGATCCAAGTTCTCTAGAAAAAGTATCTGTCAGATTACGTAAAATATTCTTAGGTATTATAGAGTTGTGTTGTTGCCGACATTGGCGGATTTGCTAAGCACGAAGTGCACCAGTAGCTGGGCTATGCCGACGATTATCAGGCCGACGATGGCATAGATGATGGTGTTTTTGGCGTTACCAACCCGTTCGCTGGACCCGCCCGAGGTAATATAGCGGAAGCCGCCATACATTATCATGATGATCGCGGCAGCACCAACGACGATGGAAAAGATATTAACAATGTTCTTTGCCAAGTCGCCAATGCCGCTGCCAGACGCATCTAAGCCAGAACTTTGGCTACAATCAATGGTCTGGTCACCGGCAGCTTTACCGGCACCGCCGGCAACTTGATCAGCTACGCCGCCTGTGCCACAGCCGCTCTGGGTGGCAGCGACCGCTATACCAGCCCCCGCGCCCATCAAGCCCGGCAGTACAAAACCTAGTGACAGTATTAAAGTTGTTATAAAGTTTTTAATTTTATTGGCCATATATAACCTTTCTTATGTTTATCTATTTTATACTACATGACTCAAGTCTAATCAAGATGGGTGTCTGGTGTTTACTTACATTTGGCGTCTGTTATTACCAATGATGAATTGCTAGGACAGGGCGTTGTAGCGTTTGTCGACGTCGTGAGTACCCAATGTACCAGAACTTGGCTTAAACCAATGATGGCTAACCCTATGATAGCGTAAATCAACGTGGATTTGGCGGCACTGACCCGGTTTGAATCACCGGCAGAAGTAATGTAGCGGAAACCACTGTAAACTATCATGACGATAGCGGCAATGCCGACCACCAAGGTAAGGATATTGACGGCTGCCTTTATCGCGCTATCAACTCCGCCACCGCTACAATTGCTGCCGGTCTGGCTGATACCATTTAATACCTGGCTTTGGGCGTCGCTTGGACTGGAGGGACAGGCTCCGGCGGCGGCTGTCAAAGCCACATTTGGTATAAGTAGGAGTGTTAACGCCGTCAAGATGGTCAGAAGTTTGTGTTTCATATTTATGCTATAGATTATAACTTACTGAGGACAAAGTCTATCAGCACCTTGCCGAGAGTAATTATGGCCAAGCCGATGATGGCACCGACGATCGTGCTGCGGGCTGACGCCGCCTTGTTGGAGTCGCCCCCAGCCGTGATAAAGCGCAGGGCGCTGATGATGATGACTATGATAGCCGCGGCTCCGGCGACATAGGCTACGATATTAGCAATTTTTAGCAATAGTCCATTGTCACCTAACAGGGGGTTGACCGGTTTGCCATCCGGGCCTGTCTGCGCAGTGCTGTTACATACGGCCGAGCTGGAACTATTACCATTATTGCAAACATCCCCAAAAGGGGTGAAAGCCGCTACTGATGCTGGCATCAACAGTGTCAAAAGCATCATCCAGCCTGCCGCCTGCCGTATTAACTTTGAAATCATAGTCTGTTCACCACAAAGCTAACTATAGCTTCCGCAGAAATGGCGATCAAAAGACCGACCAGGGAATATATGATACCGTTCTTGGCTTTGGAAATCTTTTCCGGGTCACCGGCTGCCAGAACATAACGCAGCCCGGAGATGACAATCATCAGAAAGGCCAGGGCGCCGGCAATCCCAAACGCAACGTTCAAGATGTCAGGGATAGTAGTTCCATTATTGCTGGTATCAACTTGTGGCAGGCTACCCGGGTCAATTGCGGTACTGGCCAATATATAAATCTGTGCCGCTGTCATCGCTTTAGCCTAATGTCCTGCCTAGAAATGATACGAACGTTATGGCAACGATAGCTATGCCCAGGCCGATCAGCGCGTTGGTAATGGTGGACTGGGCCTTGGCGGTAGCGTCCGGGCTGCCCTGGCTGGCAATGTACTGGAAGGCCACGTAGATGACGAATCCGATTGCCAGCAGCCCGGCAATGCGTAACAGGTCATCGACGATGGCCAAAAGTATCAACGGCA
>CAZCXO010000013.1:0-11205 GCA_964502645.1 uncultured Candidatus Saccharibacteria bacterium | reverse complement strand
TCTTAAACATATTTACTTTCATCTTGCGTTCTCTGACACCCACAAAAACAAAAACTTTTCAAAAAACAAACAGTTGGCTGCTGATTAGGTGACCTTGCAGAAAGCAAGGTTGACTATCCATCGGGCGCGCAAGCCCCGATGATCGTCAACCTTGTAAAACAAAAACACAAGACAAGATGCACCAAAACAAACACCAAAATAAAACCAAACAGCACGAGCCGGTATTACTCGAAGAAACCTTAGCGTATCTGAATCCGCAGCCAGGGGAATCATACCTTGACCTGACGGCCGGCTATGGTGGGCACGCTTCGGCGGTACTGGATCAGACTGGAAGCCTCACAACATCAGTTCTGGTTGACCGTGATCACCACGCGGTCGAAGTACTTCAGGAAAAGTACGGCCCCGGGACTGTTAGCTTACGGCAGACAGACTTTTTGGCTGCCTCACGAGAGTTGCTGGCCAAAGGGCGGCAATTCGACCTTATTTTGGCTGATTTGGGTGTGTCGTCACCGCACCTTAACGAGGGTAACCGTGGCTTTGCCATTACCCAATCTGGACCGCTGGATATGCGGATGGATCAGTCTCAGAGGCTCAGCGCTGACACCATAGTTAATAGCTATAGCCAAGCCGAGCTGACGGACATCCTGAAGCGTTACGGCGAAGAACCGAAAGCGGCGCAGATCGCCCGGACGATTGTCGAATCCCGACCGATTAGTACCACCGACCAGCTGGCGGCTATCGCCGCCAGGGCCTGGCCGGGACGCAGTCGGGTACACCCGGCGACTCGTACCTTTCAGGCACTCCGGATCGCCGTTAATGACGAGCTGGGCCTGTTGGAATGCAGCCTGCCGCTGTGGTTTGAGTTGTTGGCACCGGGCGGACGAATCGCCATCATTAGTTTCCACAGTCTGGAAGACAGATTGGTGAAACGGGCGCTCCAGGAAGTCGCCGGTGATGGCTACGATGCCGAACTGCGTTTGCTGACCAAACGTCCAGCGGTGGCTAGCCCCTCAGAATTAGTTTTTAATCCGCGAGCCCGCAGCGCTAAGCTGCGAGCCGCAGTGAAAATAAACAAGAAAGGGAACTGAATGCCTATTCAGGTAAAAAGCAGCTCCCGCGCCTACAAAGTCCGCGTCAGAGTGGTCTAAGGCGTAAAAAGCGCCCAGCACCTTTCCCATAAAGGTGCTGGGTCCCCAACAAACATAAACATAAAAATAAATACCAAAAACCCATGACATACTCCAGCACGCTGGCCCTGAACCGTACCCGGTACCAGAGCCGCAACCAGAATTCCGTCAGCTTCCGCGCCCAGACACGTACGCTCGGCCCGATCAGCAATACTATCACGCTGATCGTGCTGGCTTGTCTGCTGGGATTGTTGTACTTGACGCAGGTGACCAAGACTAACGCCTACGGTTACCAGATCAACGCTTTGCAGGAGCAGCAATCCAGCTTAAGCAGCCAGCACAGCGATCTGGAAAATACCTCGGCCCGTCTGCAGTCGCTCGGCCGGGTGCAGGGCAGCGCCGCCGCCAAGAACCTGGTACCGGTGGCACCTTCCGCCACGGTTCAGCATTAAGCAACCACCATGGCCCCGAACCTGAACGTCGGCCAGACCATTAAACGCGTCCGTATCTGGTACGGGCTGTTGTTTTTAGTGCTTATTATCTTCAGTATCAGGCTGTTCTACATTCAGATTATCAGCTACAACCACTATCGGGCGGCGGCGCTGGGCGACCAACTCAAGCAATACCAGATTCCAGCTAGCCGCGGTATCATCGAGGCCCACATAGGTGGCACGACCGTCCCGATTGTCCTCAACCAGAAACTCTATATCCTCTATGCTGACCCCTTGTATATTAAGCATGCTGACAAAATTGCCACTGACATAGTTCCGATTATCGGCGGTTCTGCCGACCATTATGCCGAGCTGATGCGCACCAAGAACAGCCGGTACGTAGTCCTGGCCAAGAAGCTGACGCCGGCCCAGCAGGCCAAAATCACCGCCTTGAAGTCGCCCGGGCTTGGTACCCAACCGCAGGATTACCGCGTCTACCCCCAGGGCAACCTGGCCGCCCAGACTCTGGGCTTCGTCAACAATGACGGAAAGGGCGAATACGGACTGGAACAAGCCCTCGGCAGGCAGCTGAAGGGTGTCCCGGGGCAGGTCAAGGCTGTGACTGATGCCAACGGCGTGCCTCTGGCTGCCACCAAGGGCAACATCCAGACTGCTCCGCAGGACGGTGATACAGTCGTGACGACGCTGGACTTGTCGATGCAGGCTCAGATGGAGCAGATCCTGGCCCAGCAGTACCAGAAGACCAAGTCGCATGGCCTCAGCGCCATCATCATGGATCCTAACAACGGCCAGATCAAGGCCATGGCCAATTATCCGACTTTCGACCCCGCTAACTACCAGAACGTGACCGACCCGTCGGTGTTCCAGAACGCGGCCGTGGCCAATGCCATCGAGCCCGGTTCGACCATGAAGGTGCTGACCACGGCGGCGGCGCTTGACCAAGGCATCATCAACCCTAATACTTCATTCTACGATCCGGCCCACTGGGTGATCGACGGCTTCAATATCACCGACATCGAAGAGGATGGCGGCCCGCGCCAGCAGAACATCAACAGCCTGCTGAACCTATCGCTGAACACCGGCGCCACCTGGCTGCTGATGCAAATGGGCGGGGGCCAGATCAACAGCAAAGCCCGCAATGCCTGGTACGACTATCTGACTAACCATTACCGCTTGGGTCGGCCGACCAATATCGAACAAGGCTACGAGGCCGATGCTATCGTACCCAAGCCGCAGGACAACGGTGCGGCTATCAACCTGACTTATGCTGAGACTTCATTCGGCCAAGGCCTGCAGATGACAACCATCCAGATGGCGGCAGCGGTTTCCAGCATCGTCAATGGCGGTACTTACTACCAACCGCATCTGGTTGACCGGACAACAGACTTTAAGGGTCAGACTAAGACTGTCAAACCGACCGTGGTCGGACGGCACGTCGTTTCGGCTAAGGTCAGCCAGGAGATGATTCCCTTGATGCAATACGTCGTCCAGCAACACCTGGCCGAGGGTTTCTCCTACCTGAACTTCCCGGGCAATTACCTGGTCGGTGGCAAGACCGGCACGGCCCAGATCGCCGCCAAGGGCGGGGCATATTATAGCGACCGTTATAACGGTACCTATGTCGGCTTCGTCGGCGGCGACAAACCGCAGTACGTCATCATCGTCTTCAACCAGCAACCCGGTGTGGCCGGCTATGCCGGTTCTTACGGCGGCCAGCCGGTGTTTGCCGACCTGGCCCACATGTTGATTAATAATTCTTATGTCACGCCCAAAAGCGGCCAGTAATGGTATAATTTAACAAAAATTCCATGAACACTACCTTGCACATTGCCATTTCCAACCACAACCTGATGCGCATCCTGAGCCTGGGTTTCTTCAGCTTCCTGCTGAGCATGGTTATTACCCCGATTTACACCAGCATAGCTTACAAACAACAGTGGTGGAAGCAGCAGCGGACCGAGGCCTGGTCGGGCGGCAAAGCAGCCGTTTACCAGAAGCTCCATGCTGCCAAGCACAAACGCAATATCCCAACGATGGCCGGGCTGATTTTTGTCCTATCCATCACCCTGGTAACCCTGACAGGGAACCTCAGCCGGGGACAGACCTGGCTGCCGCTGGCCGGCCTGGCCGCAGCGGCGGTAATCGGCCTGATTGATGATGCTCTTAATATAAGAGGGACTGATAACGGCGTAGCCGGCCTGCGGGCCAGCACCAAGTTCGGATTGTACAGCCTGGTCCTGTTGATTGGCGGCTGGTGGTTTTATGCCAAGCTTGGCGTGCATTCTATCTATCTGCCGGGCCTTCACCAGTGGCATATCGGTGTCCTGATTATCGCCTTGTTCTGGCTGGTGGTGATATCGACGGCCATATCAGTCAATATCACGGATGGGTTGGATGGTCTGGCCGGCGGCCTACTGACGTCCTCATTCACGGCGTATGCCATTATCGCCGCCGTTGAACATAAGTTCGCCTTATCAGGCTTTTGCCTGACGGTCGTAGGCGGCTTGCTGAGCTACACCTGGTTCAATATCTATCCGGCGCGCTTCTTCATGGGTGATACCGGTTCGTTTGCTTTGGGAACGGCGCTCGGCATCATCGCCGTCCAAACGGATACGATTTACGTCCTGCCTCTGATCGGGCTGGTCTATGTGATTGAAACCGGTTCAGTGATTATCAACCGCCTGTCACGCAAACTGCGCAACGGTAAGAAGGTCTTCTTATCGTCGCCGATCCATCACCATTTCGAGGCCATCGGCTGGCCTGAGACCAAGGTGACGATGCGGTTCTGGATTCTGGGCCAGATGGCCAGCGTGGTCGGCCTGATTATCTTCCTAATAAACGGACAGAGGTAGACCATGCGCCCCACAGCCGCTTTCCGCCGCCGGCCGCTCCGGACCTCGGGCGTGCCGCTGCTTGGCCGCAAACACCGGCCTGATTACTGGCTGTTGATTTGGTGTGCCATCTTGCTATCGGTCGGCCTCATCGTGGTTTACGCCATCAGTCCCGCCCTGAGCGAGGCCAACCATGTTGGTAGCAACTACTATGTTGGCAAACAACTATTGGCCATCGGCCTGAGCCTGGTGGCGTTCGTCATTACCGCGCGGGTACCGCTAAGCTGGTGGCAGCAGGCCTATAAACCACTGTTAGTGGCGGCCGGCTTGGCCACCTTGTTGGCGCTTATAATACCGGTTAACCCGGCCTATCCCGCCCACCGCTGGGTCAGGTTAGGAAGCCTGTCATTCCAATCGGTTGAACTGCTGAAATTCGCCATTATGATCTGGTTGGCCGGTTTCCTAGCCGAACGCATCAGGCAAGGAAAGATAAATAGCACCTATCTGACCATCCGGCCATTGATTATCGCCTTGGCACTGATCGGTGTCGTCGTGGTCGGTATCCAGAGCGACCTCGGTTCGGCTGGCGTCCTGATCGCTATGATGGCCACCATGGCTTACATTGCCGGGCTGCCGCTGGGCCGCATCATGCTGATCGGCAGCGCCTTGCTGCTCATGGTCATCTTGGCGATCTCGGCCACGCCTTATCGAAGAGCTCGGCTGGAAACCTTTCTGCATCCGCAATCGAACTGCCAAAACAGCGGTTATCAGGCTTGCCAGGCTCTTATAGCAGTCGGGTCAGGTGGGGTAGTCGGCCTGGGGCTGGGAAGTAGCGTCCAGGCTTACGGTTATCTGCCTGAGGCAGCCAATGACTCGATTTTTGCGATCTATGCCGAGAAATTCGGCTTTGTCGGCGCCATCATCCTACTGGCGATTTTTATGGCTTTCTTCACCAGGCTCAAGAACATCGCCGAACGCTTACCGGATGATTTCAGCCGCCTCCTGGTCATCGGGGTCTTAGCGTGGCTCAGTCTGCAGACTTTCGTCAATGTCGGCGCTATGATAGGATTATTGCCTCTCAAGGGCATCACATTGCCGTTCATAAGCTACGGCGGCACCAGTGTGGTGTTTGCCGCGGCAGCCGTCGGTTTAGCCTTCCAGGCCTCCCAATACGCCTCATTTACAGCTCCACGGGTGACTGAGTCTTCGACCAAGTCCGAAGCCTGGCGGTCCAGTGGTGCCTTCAGGAGGGCTGACTATTGACACGCATCGTACTGACCGGCGCTGGCTCCGGCGGCCACATCACGCCGTTATTAGCCGTTGCCACTGAGCTTAAGAAGCGGAAACCCAAGGCTACGCTGGTTTATATCGGCCAACGCGGTGACAAGCTCAGCGACATAGCCGCCGACAGAGGTATTTTTGACGAGGTCTACAGCATCCACGCCGGTAAATTCCGCCGCTACCACGGTGAAGGCCTGCTCTGGCAGCTGCTTGATATACCGACCACCCTCAAAAATCTGCGTGACGCCGTTTATGTGGTTATGGGCCTATTTGAAAGCCGCCGTCTGCTGAAGCGTTTACAGCCCCGAGTGATTTTTATCAAGGGCGGCTATGTGGGCGTACCCGTAGGGTTAGCGGCAGCCAGCCTGCACCAAGCCTTCGTGACCCATGATTCCGATGCCGTACCCGGCCTAGCCAACCGTATCATCGCCCGGTGGGCCAGGAAGCATGCCGTCGCCATGCCCCCGAATACCTATCCATATCCGGCAGATAAGACCGTCATGACCGGCATCCCGCTCCAGTCTGATTTCAAACCGGTCACTGCCAAACTCAAACAAGAATACCGCAAGGATTTGAACCTGCCGCCCAAGGCCAAAGTCGTCTTCGCGATCGGCGGTGGCCTGGGGGCACAGCGGGTCAACGAGGCGCTGGCCAGCGTTGTGGCGCATCTGTTAGGCGAATTCCCGGACCTGGTCATCCTCCAGGCCGCCGGCCGCCAGAACGAGGTAGCATTGCTGGAATATTATGAAAAACATCTGTCCTTGGCAGAGCAGGGGAGGGTTCGGGTTTTCGGCTTCATTAACGATGTCTATCGCTACAGCGGGGCAGCTGATGTAATTATTACAAGAGCAGGCGCGACCAATCTGGCTGAATTCGCCCTCCAGGGCAAGGCCTGCATCGTAGTACCCAGCCCGTTCCTGGCGGGCGGCCACCAGCTGGAGAATGCCAAGCATCTGGCCAACAGGGGTGCCGCCGAAGTTATCAACGAAGCTGATCTTATTACTGATGCCAACCGCTTAGCCCGCAGGGTCAGCAACCTGCTACGCGACCCGGGCCATCAGGCAAGATTAGGTAGGAATCTGGCTGAATTCGCCAAGCCGGCCGCCACCGACGATCTGGCCAGGCTCATCCTGGAGCAGTTATGATATTCCGGCGTAAAAGCGAGCGCCGCCGTCCTCGTCTGATTTCCGAGGACCACGGCCCGGCACCGCCGGCCGTTTCCTACCGGGCCCGTCGCTCCGAAGAAACACGTAATCCCAGCCGCCAAGCCCAGCCGGCAGAGTTATTGAATGCTACGAAAGACCTTGGCGTAAGCTGGCTGCAACGTTTCGGCCTTCTCATCCTGATGGTAGTTGTACTGGCTTCACTGGTAAACATCCTGTCGCTAACGGATACGGCCAAAGTCGTGCCGCTGACCACTGACAAGAGCCAACCCCTTCTCAGGCCGACCGCGGCTTACCAGCAGGCCGCAAACCAAGCCTTGCGACAGAAGGTCTGGAACCGCAACAAAATCACCATCGACACCGGCCAGCTCAGCCGCCAGTTGCTCAAGCAGTTTCCTGAACTGAACGGCGTCAGCGTCACTGTACCACTGCTGGCGCACCAGCCGATCGTTTATGTCGAACCAGCCCAACCGGCCCTGATCCTGGCTGCTAACAACGGTGCATTCGTGGTCAGCAGCAGCGGCAAGGCTCTCCTCAAAGCCGGTACGCCGGATCAGCTCCAACAGCCTACTTTACCGGTCGTAAGTGACCAAAGCAGTCTGTCAGCCAGCCTCGACCACCAGGTTCTGGCCCGCAGCAGCGTCAGGTTCATCCAAACGGTCGTTGCCCAACTGGCAGCCAAGCAGTTCAGCATTGCCGGGCTGGTCCTGCCGCCTGGCGCCAGCGAGCTGGACGTCCACCTCAACGGCAAGTCATATTTCATTAAGTTCAATCTGGAGAGCAACGACCCGACAGGGGAGGCAGGCACTTTCCTGGCGACTATAAGCCAGCTGCAGCACCAGAACATAACGCCAGCCAGCTATGTCGACGTCCGTGTGCCTGGCCGGGCATATTATAAGTAACCCCCGCCGCTGCCCCGCTAGTTCGTTTTTTGTTCACCAGACTTTCACAAAGAATTTCACGCCAAAAAACTATATAAAAATATGGAAAAGGCAAATGTCAAATTTTCATATTTCAAGAGGCAGGACAGGGGACAACAAAATTTGCAATATAATAGCGAAAAAGCAATACTTTCACGACATAGCTGTGGAAAAGTCAAATTGTGTCCTGAATCACATCCGGACACTAGGCAGAAATTGATCGTTTGTATTAGCGTAAAGCACCTAGACACACGTTATGTGATGAAGAGGTGCCGAGCTGACCCATGCTAAACACACGTAGCGCACATGAACGGTGCAGTCCATGTGCCGGCATAATCTGAAATATATAGTTTACTCCCCTGCAGCGGGGGTACTGCAACTCATCTTATATATTAATATCACAGTCGCAAAATATACATTGTACGACATCATGTCTATGGCTCGAACCCATGCTCCACTGCCATCCGCTCAGCCAATATTCTCCGCCAACCAAAATATTTTTTTGAAAATTTCCCACTGCCTCGCTCCACCCACCACTCCCACAAAATAAACCCACTCCATCACCCACTGCACCTATCACCTCTGTTCGCATTTTGTACACTAAGTTTGAATTTGTCGATTAAGTCTAGCGATTAGGCTTTGTAAATATACCCGAGTCGCAAAACCGGTAATTTTAGCCTGTACCATATCTTCTGCCATTTGCAGGCTACCGGCTTGAATCGCAAATTTGGCAAACGAACGCGCACGAGGGCTAAGTTTAGGCGCAAGGGTGTTATATGGAATAAAGCCGGCGTCTGCGCGTTCCACGACTACGATACCTTTAAACGGATGTGCACGCGCATCTTTATCATAGACGTACTGGCCAGTGTGAGCATTATAACCCGAGCCTTCCTGCCGAGCTTGTAGAGGTCGAGCATCTACTAGTGAATGAAATGCATTACTAACCGTGTTTGAGGAAAATCGTCTAGTTAGACGTCGGTGCTCATCAAAGTGCTCACGGACAAGCCAATCTTCGGGACTGGTTATTTCGCTAAGAGGAGACGGCGGACGCAGCAATTGCGTACCTGTCGAAAACGTATCCACAGGTTGAGTATAGGCCGTGACGACTTGGAAAGTAATTTGTAAGCCTAGCCGATTTCCCAAGGTTGCCAGTAAAGATTCGTCCCCAGAGGTAACCGGGCCTCGGATAAACCCTACCCGTTCAGTTTGATTAGGGTGCTCGGACATTAACTCTACTCGGCGTCGGCGAGGGTGTAGGTGGCCTTGGCGACGCGCTTAAACTGGGCTTTGCCCTGCAGATTGAGCAGGATGGTGGTTTCCTTGACGAAACGGCTCTTGAGGACGCGCTTGACGATTTCGTCGCGGTGCAGCGGCTCGTTGGCAGCTTTGAGAACCTCGCTGATGATGTCGGCGACGGTGCCCTTCTCGTAGCCCCATTCCTTGAGAGCGTAGATGCCGCGGCCAATCAGCACGAAGCGCTTGTCTTTGATCAGCTCGTTGTGGATAGCTTGAGTAGTAACGTCTTTGCGCTTGAAGTCGCTGCCTTTGATGGCTTCAGCGATCTCGTTGAAGTGCATGTGCTTGCCGTTTTCCTTGAGGATGACGTAGATCTTATCGCGGATATTCTTGGGGTTGACCATTGGCCACTTGACCAGGCCCCAGCGGCTGTTCAGGGTAGCCAGGTGCTTGGAAGTGCTGGCCAGGGCGGCAGCTTCCTTAGGATCTTCGACACTGTCGGCTTTGGCGATTTCTTCGATGGTCTTGGGTTCGCCTAGCTTCTTGATGGCTTCGATCAGGTCGTTGACACGGTCGCGCAGGGCTTTCTCATCGTAAACGGCCTTGACAGCGACGCTGGCATAGAAGTTGTCATCCTCGTTGATGACGGCCAGCTCCGGTGATAATTGGCTCAAGAAGGCCAGCCTGGCCTGCTCTTCGCGGCCAGGCTTGGCAGTCAGCTGCTTGGCCAGCTCACTGATGCGGGCGACATTACCCTGTATCTTAAGCGCGTCCAGTAGCCGGGTCTGAAAGTCGGCGATATGTGGCAGGTTGCCCTGCTCTGCTGAAGCGCGCAGTCGAGTAACGACGGCTTTCTCCAGCTGGCGGACCCGCTCGCGGGTGATGCCAAGCATCTCACCGATCTGTTCCAAGGTTTCCTTGCGGTCGAATAAGCCGAAGCGGCGGGATACGATCTCTCGTTCGCGGTCTCGGTCAATGGTGGCCAGTACATCGGTCACTAGTTTTTCGGTCTCAAGCTGTGAAGCGGGTTCGCTTTGGGCCATGATATTCCCTGTTAGTTAACAACTTGTCTTATTATAAAACGTATAATTTTAAATGTCAACAATTTTTGACCCTATGCGTATTGTAGCATATTCATGACAGCCATGCCTATTAGATGTTGTAGAAAGCGTATCAGGCCACTCTCCCCTGTTGTTGGCAAACGCTACCCCTGTTAGTATTATATTATTTTTTTGCCTTGGCAGCGGTTTTTCGGCTGAATTTGCGCTTTTTAGCGGGTGCGACTGCTAATAACGCTTTTGCTTCGGCCTCTGTTAGCTTAGCCGGGTCCTGATTCTTGGCAATCCTGGCGTTTTTCTTGCCGTCAGTGATATAGGGGCCGTACGGGCCGTTCAGAATCTTAAGGCCGCTGTCGAAGACCTGTATCTGTTTAGCAGCGTCCTTGACCAGCTTCTGTTCATATAATTCCCTGGCTTCGGCCTCTGTTATCGTCAAGGGGTCAAGCGGTTTTATGGAAACGTAGGTCTTATCCACCTGGACATAGGGGCCGAACCGGCCGATATTGGCCTTTAACTCTTTGCCGTCGGCAGTTTTCCCCACCGTGCGCGGTAGTTTGAACATCTCCAAGGCCTGTTCCAGGGTGACGGTGTCAATCATCGTACCGGCCGGCAGGGGCGCGAACTGGGGTTTCTTGGATTCGTCTTCGGTATCACCCTTGAGTAACATCGGTCCATAGCGGCCGAACCGGGCGTAAATCGGCTCGCCGCTCCCCGGATCCTTACCCAGTTCCCTGGCCTGTGACACCTCGTTGCGGGACACGCTCTCAGATTTCTCAATCAGGGGATGGAACTTCTTATAAAAGTCAGCGATCATCTTTTCCCAGGCCTGTTTGCCATCGGCGATGTCGTCAAAATCCTCTTCTACGCGGGCCGTAAAGTCGTAGTCGACGATGCGGGGGAAATGTTTGACCAGGAAGTCGGTCGTGACCTCGGCGATCGATGTCGGTACCAGCTTGGCGCGGTCAGCCCCATAACGGGTTGGCACGGCCGCCGTTTCAACCTTGCCTGCCTCCAACCTCATCTCTGTTATCTCCCTTTCCTGGCCTTCCAGATCGGTCTTTTCAACGTAGCCGCGGGTCTGGATGGTTGAAATCGTCGGCGCGTAGGTACTGGGCCGGCCGATACCGAGTTCTTCCA
>CAZCXO010000012.1:0-11836 GCA_964502645.1 uncultured Candidatus Saccharibacteria bacterium | reverse complement strand
CAACTACTTATACACTCTTTCCAGCTGCAGTCAACCAAGAGGTAGCTTGATTGGTTGGTTACGCCGCTAGGACGTCTTCCCCGTGGCTGGGGTCGGTCTTGGCGGGTTGGTTGCGGATGACAAAGGTGGCGATTAACGAAGCGGCAATGCCGAAGGTCGAGCCGATCAGATAGCCGTCATGGAAACCATGGACCGTGGCGGCAGCCAGTTGTGAATGGGTCGGCGGTGCTAACAAGTTAAGGTCGCGGATATAATGACTGGCCGCCGAAGTGGCGATACCCGTTAGTACGGCCAGGCCCAATGCCCCGCCGACTTGCTGTGAGGTATTCAATATGCCAGAAGCCAGTCCCGACTCATGGTGCGGTACGCCAGAAGTAGCAGCAATGGTTACTGATACAAACGTAGCTCCCATACCTAAGCCGAGTAGTATCATGCCTGGTGCTACGTCACCCCAGAAAGTTCCATTGACTGGTATGTGCGACATCCAGAACAGGCCGCTGGAAACGACCAGCGGAGCCACCATCAGGATGGGCTTATAACCGATCCGCTGGACGATGCGCGGCACATTGGTAGCCGTAATCGCCACCGCTATCGGCACGACCAGGAAGCTGACGCCGGTTTTGATCGGCGTGTAGCCCAAAATCTCCTGCAAGTATAGCGTCGTAAAGAAGAAAATCGAGAACATCCCGGCTGTCATGCACATCATCAACGCGTCAGCGCCAGCTAAGTTACGGATCCTTAGAATGCGTAGCGGCATCAGCGGGTGTTTGACACGGCTTTCATTAATAAAGAAGAAGACCAGCAGTGCTATGGCAAGGCCGAAGTGCCACAGGCTGGCACTGGATGTCCAACCTTCGACTGGCGCCTTGACCAGGCCATAGACCAATAACATAAGACCGGCGGTGACTGAGACAGCACCCGGTAGGTCCAGGCTATTGTGATCCAGCGTCGATTCATGTTTGCCAAGAATACGCATCGCGGTGATTACCACGATGATGCCGACTGGCACATTGACGAAGAAGTTCCAGCGCCAGGCATCACTGGCGTGTGGCCAGGTCAGGTACTGGGTGATGATGCCACCAGCCAGCACACCGACAGCCGCCCCGCCGGAAGCTACAGCTCCCCAGACGCTCAGGGCCACGTTACGCTCATGCCCTTCTTTATATGTCACTAAGATAATCGATAAGGCTGCCGGGGACATGAAAGCCGCCGATAAGCCTTGGGCGGCCCGCGCAGCTATCAACATACCGCCGGATTGGGACAGGCCGCTGGCCAAAGAAGCCAGGGTGAACAGGAATACGCCGGTCAGGAATATCCGCCGCCGCCCGAACAGGTCCGCCGCCCGGCCACCAAGTAACAAAAAACCGCCGAATGTCAGGGTGTAGGCGGTTACTATCCACTGCAGGCTGGTCGGTGTCATGTGGAAGGCTTTCTGGATGGAGGGCAAGGCCACATTGACGATGGCTATATCCAGCACCACCATGAACTGCGCCAAAGCCAGTAAGACGAGGATGAACCAGTGGTTGGTAGTCTTCTTAGTAGTAACCTCAGCAGCGGCCATTCAGTCTCCTTTTTCAGTTCCCAAAAGCACTAAAAGCGTTATTACTATACATTGTATACCAAAATGCCGGTTTAGTAAAGTTACTGCTAAAATATGGGCAGGAGGGTTTATGTTTGAGGCAATCGCCCGGTTCTCGGTCAGGTTCAGGTGGTTTATCATCATTTTTTGGATCGCGGCCGTACCAATCGTAACGGCCAACTTCCCCAGCATTACTGATGTTTCCAAGAATAATAATTCGGACTTCCTGCCCAAAAACAGCCCGACGACCCAAGCCGCCCATCTGGAAACCGCTTTCCAGCGTAAAGATACCGCTACCACGGCATTGATCGTCGCCAGCCGTAATGGAACACCGTTGACAACTTCGGACGATGCAGCCCTGACTGCCCTGGCTAACAAGGTCAAGAAGGTCAAGGATGTAACCGAGGTCCGTGACCTCGGTGCCAGCGCTGACGGCCAGGCCCACCAACTGCAGGTCGGCATCACCGGTGCCGCTTTCGGCCAAGAAGGCACGAACATCGTTAAGAGCATCCGCGACGTCATCCGCTCTGCTGCCTTGCCCAGCGGCTTACAGTCCAATCTGACGGGCGACCTGCCGGCCGGCGTCGACCAGGAAAACGCTAACAGCAAGGGCCGTAACAGTACTGAGAGCTATAGCGTGATTCTTATATTAATATTACTGCTGCTGGTCTTCCGGGCAGTGCTGGCGCCTATAGTGACGCTGTTGCCGGCCGGCCTGGCTCTGGCCGTTGCTCAGCCGGTCATAGCCGAGTCGACCAAGATCGGCGTCGAGGTCGGTTTCATCACCCAGATCCTGTTGATCGTGCTGCTGCTGGGTGCCGGTACGGACTACGGGTTGTTCTTGGTTTTCCGGGTGCGTGAGGAGCTGCAGAACGGCTTGGAGCCTAAAGAAGCCGTCATCAAGGCTCTGTCCAAGGTCGGCGAGTCAATCACTTTCTCGGCAGCGACGGTGGCAGCTGCCCTACTGAGCCTGTTATTGGCGACATTCGGCTTGTACAAAGGCCTCGGCCCGGCACTGGCTATCGGCCTGGGCGTGATGCTGTTGATCGCCCTGACCTTCCTGCCGGCCGTGCTAGCAATCCTGGGCCGAAAGGTTTTCTGGCCGTTCAAGACCAATAAGCGCGAACTTAAGATCGGCATCTGGGGTCGCTTGGCTGACCGGGCTATCCAGAAACCGTTGCTCATCATGGCCCTGGGAGTGGTCATATTCGGCGGCCTGAGCCTGGGCATGATCGGTTATAAATCAGCCGGCTTCGGTGACCAGAGCCCGCCCAAGGGCAGTGATTCGGCAGCCGGCCAACAGGTCATCGCCGCGCACTTCCCGGCCGCCAACAAGAGCCCGCAGTTGGTTATTTTACACTTCCCGACATCGGTTTGGGACAACCTGGCGCCGGTCGAGGCAGCTCAGGCAAAGTTAAGTGAATCAAGTGCCTTTAAGGCTGTCAGCGGTCCGTTCAACGCCAATGGCTTCCAGCTTGATGCTCAGCAGTTGCAGCAGCTGCACGCTGCCGGCAACAGTCCGGCCGCCCAGGCTATTAGCCAGTTTATCAGCCCGGACGGCCTGACCGTCCAATTCTACGCCGTACTTAAGGCCGGGCCTACTAACAGCGTGGCTGCCACTAGTGCTATTCCAGCCGTACGCCAAACCCTGGACAACATCGCTGGTCAGATCGGTGCCGACCAGGACAGTATCTACAGCTCCGACTCGGTCGGTTACGATGTCAACCAGACTGCCACAAAAGATTTGAAGCGTATCATCCCGATTGTTCTTCTGATCATCGCCGCACTGTTGGCATTGCTGCTACGCAGCCTGGTAGCGCCCTGGTACCTGATCCTAACCGTCGGCCTGTCCTACGTGGCATCACTGGGCTTCGCCATGATCGTCTTCGTTCACCTGTCCCATCAAGACGGCTTGAATTTCGTCCTACCTTTCTTGATGTTCATCTTTGGCATGGCACTGGGCGAGGACTATAACATCCTGGTGATGAGCCGCATCCGTGAAGAAGCCCACGGCAACCGTTCACTATCATCAGCCGTCACTAAAGCCGTCGGCATCACCGGCACGACCGTCACCTCAGCTGGCCTGATTCTGGCCGGTACGTTCACCATTCTGGGCATTGTCGGCGGCAATGAGCAGGTCCAACAGATTGGTTTCGGAATTGCCTTCGGTATATTATTGGATACATTTTTTGTACGGACCCTGCTGGTGCCGTCAATCGTCGCCCTGCTCGGCC
This sequence comes from uncultured Candidatus Saccharibacteria bacterium, assembly GCA_964502645.1. GTDB lineage: Bacteria > Patescibacteriota > Saccharimonadia > Saccharimonadales > UBA4665 > CAZCXO01. The sequence continues at coordinate 8,023 of CAZCXO010000012.1, read as the reverse complement.
GCTTCAACTGGTGGCCTTCCCGCTTGTCGCAAGTTTCAAAATAATCCATGGACAGCCTACTATGTTAGACTGGTAGTCATGGCTAATATTTCCTGCGGAATCGTCGGCATGCCGAATGTCGGCAAGTCAACGCTGTTCAACGCTTTGACCGGCAACAGTGTGCTGGCCGCTAATTATCCGTTCGCTACGATCGAACCAAACACCGGCATGGTGCCGGTGCCAGATGAACGTCTGGCTAAGCTGGCTGAACTGTACCATACGTATAAGATCATCCCTGCGACTGTGACCTTTGTCGATATCGCCGGCCTGGTGGCAGGCGCCAGTGAGGGCGAAGGCCTCGGCAACCAGTTCCTGGGCCATATTAGAGCCTGTAATGCGATCGTTCATGTTGTACGGGCATTTGATGATACCGACGTGCAACATGTCAGTGTGGAGCACCGTCCCAAGCCAGACATCGATGTCATTAACACCGAGCTGATACTAGCAGATCTGCAAACAGTGGGACGCCGTAAGCCAAAGCTAGACAAGGAAGCCCGAGCCAATCCTAAGCTCAAGCCAATGGCAGATAAACTGCAGAAAATCCATGATGTATTAAATGGGGGCCGAACCGTAAATAGTGCGCTGTCAGCCGCTGAATTGGAGGACTTGGAAGACCTGCAGCTGCTGACTATGAAGCCAGTCATATATGTGTTCAATGTCAATGATAACGGTTTGACAGATACGGAAAAGGTGGCTGACCTGATGTCCTTGGTCTCTCCGTCTCCTTCGATATTTGTTTCCGCCAAGCTGGAAGAGGAACTTAGATCACTTGATGAGGCCGAAGCAGAAGAACTGCTGCAAAGTTATGGTTTCACCGAATTAGGGTTAGAACAGCTTATCCGGGAAGCTTACAGCGTATTGGGACTTCAGAGTTTTCTGACGGCTGGTGAGAAAGAAGTCCGAGCCTGGACCATCCCCAAGGGAGCGACGGCGCCGCAAGCGGCCGGCGTCATTCATGGGGACTTCGAGCGCGGCTTCATTGCAGCCGACATCGTCAGCTATGCTGACTTAATTAAAGCCGGTTCGCTGGCCGCCGCCCGCAGCGCCGGCTTGGTCCGCACCGAAGGCAAAAACTACATAATGCAGCCCGATGACGTGGTAGAGTTCAAATTCAATGTCTAACAACTCAGGCTTTGGTCGGTACGGAAACTGCCCCCTGATGAGGCTTGGTCTTCGTCAGCAGAGGCCGGCCGAACCTACTCCATAGTATCTGTGGCAGCTTGGCATAGGCGATGTGCAGCGGATTGATCTCAATGTTGTGGATGCGCCGCTTGCCAAAGATCTCATGCCGGCCTTCGGCATATAGATCATCAACCAATTGCGGGCTAGCCGGTTGTCCGGGTACCTGGACCAGATCTGACAACGGCTGGCCGGTGCTGGCTTGGTGCTGGGCCAAGAGACGTTGGGCAAACAGGTAATCAGCTAATCGGTGGCTGGGCTGAACCGGAGTGGGCGGCTGTGCTGTTGCCAGCACCTGAGGGTTAGCCTGGGCCTGTTGCAGGGTTTCGGTCAGATTCTTCTGTTGTTCATACTGCGCAACCAGATAAGACTGAAGCTGCTGATTGATCTGCTCCAGGTGCTGGACTTGGCCCTCGCGGTGGCTGGATTCTTTCTGTTTGACCTCGGCCATACGGCGCTGGACGTGCCCGATCAACATACGCAGCCGCGGTTGGTTAATGCTGGAGAAGCGCAGGTTCTTGTTGCCGGCCGAAATAGAAATTGAGGCTCCTACGAGCCTGTGGTTATAGTCAAGTTCGTTAATCATATCGAAGCGCAGGTCTTCGACCGTAAGATAATTAAGAGGCTTCTTGTCTACCAGCAGCACTCTGAGATTGGTGGCGACAAGCAGCGCGAAACCGCCGTCGTAGATGCCGTTGACGCATTCATAAATCTCTTCATCCGGCAGGATGATATTGTGCAATTCCTGTATCTCGGTCCGGCCCCAGGCGTTAGGGTTGAAACCAATTCGTTTCAGTTGCTTCTCTATTTCCTTCATGCTGACCATGTCGGCCTCCTTTGACCTGTTACTCCATATTAAGCCTGGACAACCATAAAAATAGTTAGAATTTTAACCTTTGGCGTGCGATTTCTATCACAAAGCTAATCTCCAACAGATGAGAAATTGACGTTTGGGCCTGACTCTATCATAATAAGCGCCATGCTGGCTACTTTGAAGCAGACAGCCGAGTTTGTGGACTTTTTCAGGGCGCACGGCGTCAAACAGAACTTTCGCAAGGGTGATTTCATCATCCGCCAGGGTGAGGCGCCGTACGGCGTATTCTATATTTACCAGGGCCTGGTCAAGGCCTACGACATCACCAAGTACAACGAGGAGAATCTGCTCATCATCCGTAAACAGGATGAGATTTTTCCTCTAATCTGGGCTCTGACTGGCCATGAACACCAGATTATTTACCAAGCCCTGGCACCCACCGTTACCTGGCGGCTTGACCGCAAAACCTTCCTCGACTTACTCAAAAAGCACCCTGACACCCTAATGCCTTTACTTGACATGACCTTGGAAATGTATCGCCTCCATGGTGAGCGTATCCTGACGCTGGAGTATCGTACCGTCCGCGAACGCATCATTTCTTTCCTGTTGACCATGAGCCAGCGCTTCGGCAAGCAGACAAATGACGGCATCCTGATCGAAGTACCGCTACGCCACCAGGACATCGCCAGCTCGGTCAACGCCACCCGCGAAACCACCAGCCGTGAGTTGTCAGCCCTAGAACGCAAAGGCCTGCTCGAAAACAAGCAATCCTACACCCTGTTAAAAGACGTCGAAGCCCTTCAGAAACATCTGGCTTGACTACTGCCAGTTGGCCACTACCCTCTCTATGGTCTTTAGCACGATCTGGTGGTCAGGCACATCCTGTTTATCGTAATAATGGTCGGTGTCGATATAATCGGCCAACACGTTCAGACAGTATAAATCGTCGGCCAGGACATGCAGCCGGTCGACTGCCGGCACGCTGGCGAACGGTACCGCCACGATAAGCTTTTCGATCTCTACCGGCTTGAGAAACTCCACCGCCAGCTCCACATCAAAACCGGTCTTGAGGCCATCGGACACCACGATGACGTTATGGTTCTTGAGCAAGCCCTTGTTGATGATGCCGCCGCTGCCAATCAATTGGTTCAGCTCATGCATGACGGTCAGTTTCTCTTGTTCGATCAGGCCGTAATTTTCGCCGACGATTTCGTCCAGTTCACCCTTGGAATAACTGCTGTTGTAGGCCATCCGGCCGCCTGGGGTCAGGCCGGCAATCGCCTGTGGTTCGCGCGGCAGCATGATCTTGGCGGTTTCCAATAGCGTCAGCACACATGGCAGCTGACTGGCGATCTGGACACCGACCATTACACCGCCGTCATTCAAGGCCATGACAACGCAATTTTCGTAGCGGTATTTCTCGGTGATCTGGGCGGCCAGCATTCGGCCGGCCTGCACACGCGACGCGAAGTACATCCCCGCCAGTGTATCACTGCTTACGCCTTTTTCAGAAGATAAAACCGCTCCTGATTACCCTTGGCTCCAGCTACAGCCGAATCAGTCTTGCCCAAGAAGATGAACCTTTCTTTTACCCAGTCCTCGAACTGCTTCAAAATTTCACGGCGCAGCTTGTCATTCTTGATGACACCCTTATGCTTAAGCTTGGCCTGATCAGCCTCAAACTGCGGCTTGACCATGGCGACGATTTGAGAGTGCTTCCCCACCAACCTCGCCACTGCATGTAAAATCTCTTGCAAGCTGACAAAAGACACATCTATCACGACCATATCTACCGGATTACTCAACTCCTCCAAATCGCGGATATCAGTTTGTTCATGCAATTCAATCCTGGGATCATTCTTTAGACTGGCGTGCATCTGGTCCTTGCCGACTTCGACGGCTATCACCTGCTTGGCTCCATGCCGCAGTGCGTAATCCGTAAACCCGCCGGTGCTGCTACCCACGTCCAAAACCGCTTTGTTCCGAAAATCCAACCGCAAAGCCTCCGCCACCGACGCCAGCTTCAGCGCCCCCCGGCTGACATACTGCTCTGTTGCCAACAATTCAATTTCGGCTTCTGAATCAACAAAAAACCCAGGCTTGTTAATAATCCTGCCATTGACCTTCACCTGCCCCAGTTTTATATAACTCTCGGCCTGGCTCCTTGTCGCCACTAAACCGTCTGTCACCAACCGTTGGTCAAGCCTTTGCTTCATTATCAACCCTTGACGCGCTCGCGGTAGGCGCCGGTGGCAGTATCGACAGAGATAATGTCACCTTGCTTGATGAAGGCGGGGACTTTGATGTTCAAGCCGGTTTCCAAGGTGGCGTCCTTGGTAATTGATGAGCTGGTATCGCCCTTAACAACATGTTCTGTGTAGGTAACTTTCAGCGGCACGTTTTTAGGTAATTCAAGGCTGATCGGCAGTTTGTCAAAGAACTGCAGCTGGACCTCATCGCCTTCTTTGATGAAATTGACACTATTACCGATCAGTTCAGCCCGCACCTCGAACTGCTCGAAACTAGTCGGGTTCATGAAAAAGCAATTGTTGCCATCGCTATAGAGGTATTGGACGGTCTTAGTGGTAATGTCAGCTGATTCCAGCTGTTCGTTGCCCTTGAAGGTCTTGTCCAAGACCTTGCCCCCAGGCAACAGGCTCTTGATCCGCACATTGACGATCGAACCGCCACGGCCTATGACTTTCTGCTTGTATTCAACGACACGGAACGGCTCGCCTTCCCACTGGAAAAGCGTGCCTTTCTTGAGATCAGTTATCCGTAAAGCCATGCTCGCTCTTAACTTTAGCTGGCAACGAACGGCAGCAAGGCGATGTGGCGGGCCCGTTTGATGGCCACGCTCAAGTGTCGTTGCTGGCTCTCGGTCAGGCCGGTCTTTTTGCGGGTCTCGATCTGGCCATAAACGTTAACATAACGCTGCAATGTCTTTACATCTTTGTAGTCAAAGTAGGCTACATCTGTACGGTGTTTAAAAATCTTCGCCATAGTGAAACGTAACTCCTTAAAACGGTATATCGTCCAAATTAATCGGTTCGTCACCGATGTCCTCGATGACGACGTCGTCTTTTTTAGCCTTTTTGGATGGCTTGGGTTTGTCGGCAGCCGGTTCTTGGTCAGAAGCTGGTACCGATTCGCTACTACTTCCGTCACCGCCGCTGCCACGGCTGTCCAGGAAGGTCACATCGTTGGCCAAGACCTCGACCTTGCTGCGCTTCTGGCCTTCCTGCTCCCAAGAGCGCGATTGCAGCCGGCCTTGGACTAGGCAGCGGCGGCCTTTGCTCAGGTATTGGGCCACACGCTCAGCCAGCGGTCCCCAGCAGACGCAGTCCACATAATCGGTCACTTCTTGCCATTCGCCGCCGGAATCCTTGTACGCCCGGTTCAGCGCCAGACTGAAACTGGTGACGTTTTGCCCGTTAGGCGTCTGCCGCAGTTCCGGGTCGCGGGTCAGGTTACCCATCAAAGTTACTTGGTTTAAACTCCTTGCCATACTACCTCCTTATTACAAGAACTATGTCTCCCTCGTATTCTTAGCCTACGCCCGGCCCGAAACGGCCGTCAAGTTTAAGCGTGTCGGCCTAATGAATATTTAACTTTCCTCTTCCTCAGCCGGTTCATCGTCGCGGTCGCCACGTTTAGCGGCCTGCTCGGCCTTTTCAGCCTTGGCCGCTTCGGCCTTAGCAATAGCTTTGAGATCCGGTCGTGTAATAAGGAACCTGATGACTTCGTCAGTGATATTCAAGGTACTCTCTACCTTCTTGACACTGGCGCCGGGCAGCTCTACGGTGTAAAACACATACACGGCATGTTCGTTGCCTTTGATGGCGTAGGCCAGCTTGCGCTTGCCCCAGTTATCGACACTGACCACCTCGCCGCCATTATCGGTAACGATTTTCTTTACCCGATCCTCAGCCTTGCTAAGGTCGACTTCCAGATCCGGGTGATATAACACAGCAATTTCGTACTGGTTCAATCCACACTCCTTCCTTCGGTTACGCCTACACTCACAAGAGGATGTAAGCTGAAGTTGATAGTGCTCTAAATTATACCTGAGCTACCTCTGTTAGTCAACCTATGGCAGGATAGCTGCTACTTCTTCGCCCTCTGAGGCAGCAATCAACCGCGCCGAAATCTTGGCCGGACCTTGATAACGACCCCTGAATTCAATTTCCCGCACACCATGACCATGCTGGTCAAGGATACCGCGACGGCCTTCATCAGTACCGCGATGACCTGCCATCCGTATTTGTCGTTCGTGAGACATAGCCCAAGCCTTCTCTTCTTCAGCAAGGGTCATATCAACTAAATCTCCTGCGGCGATGGCCGTAGGACTCCAGAACTGATCTGATAAGGGGTCAACATTACCGTTAGTTTGATTTAATTCTTGAGCTGGTGATGCCATGATTTTGTTCCCTGTTAATTATAAATTTTATTTTAGTACTATTTTCCGACTTTGCAACCAGTTTTTGAAAATTATTATTCAGCGAAGTTTTCGTCGAGGGCAGCGTCGGCTTCGGTAGCTGTACCGGTATTGAAGACGTCGTCGAGCGAGGAGACCAGGACTTCACGTGGGCGTGAGCCATCGGCGGCGCCAATGATACCCTGCTCTTCCATCCGTTCGATCAGGCGGGCAGCCCGGCCATACCCAATGCGCAGGCGCCTCTGCAATAGGCTGGTGCTGGCCTTGCGGTTCTCGATGACCACACGCACGGCGTCGCGCCACATGTCATCATCGGCATCGCCGATGTCAGCTACGATGCCGCCCTTGCCATTGAGTTGGACGGGTTGGGAAACGACTTCGTCGTCATATTGCGGCGGGCGCTGCATACGTATAAAATCCGTAACTTTGCCGGTTTCATCTTCGCCGATGAGGGCGCCTTGGATACGGCGCGGCTTGGGCGCTTCGGCCAGGGTAATCAGCATGTCACCTTCGCCGAGAAGCTTTTCGGCACCGGCCTGGTCAATGATGGTGCGGGAGTCGACCTGGGAAGTGGTCTTAAAGGCGATCCGGGCTGGTACATTGGCCTTGATGAGGCCGGTAATAACGTCCACTGATGGCCTTTGGGTAGCCAGGACCAGATGTATACCGACGGCCCGGGCCTTTTGGGCAATACGGACGACCAGGGCTTCGACGTCGCGGGCGGCCATCATCATCAGGTCAGCCAACTCATCGATCACGATGACGATATAAGGCATACCTTCTTCTTTCTTGAGGTCGTTGTAGCCGGCGATGTCGCGCTTACCGGTTTCGGACAGGGCGCGGTAGCGCCGTTCCATCTCGGCCACCGCCCATTTGAGGGCGCTGATACACTTTTCCGGCTCCGTGATGACTGGTGTTAACAGATGTGGAATCTCGTCATAGGGCTTCAGTTCGACCTGTTTGGGGTCGACCAGGATCAACTTGAGGTCGGCTGGCGAATTGCGGTACAACAGGCTGGTCAGGATGGTGTTGATCATGACCGACTTGCCGGAACCGGTCTGGCCGGCTACCAGGATGTGCGGCATCTTGTCCAGGTCAGCCACAATCGGCGAGCCGGATATATCCTTACCGATGGCCAATTCCAGCGGGCCCTGATGTTGCTGCCATTCCTTGGACAGGAAGATAGAGCTTAATCGTACTGTGGCTGACTTAACGTTCGGCACCTCGATACCGACTGCCCGCTTGCCGGGAATCGGTGCTTCCATGCGGATGGAATGGGCCGCCAAATCCAACGCCAGGTTATTCTCCAGGGCGGTAATCTTGGTCAGTTTAACCCCTGTCGGTGGCTTAAGGGTGTACTGTGTGACGCGCGGCCCGATGTTAGCACCTTCCATCTCGACGTCGATGTTGAAGTTGGCGAAGGTATCGCGGATAGTCTGGGCGTTGGCGTTGACGTTGCCGGCATCGGCCTTGTCCTGTTTCTGGTTCAACAGGTCAATACTCGGGAACTGCCAATTAGGGTCTCTAGGCGTGGTCAGGGCTTCGTGGTTCTC
>CAZCXO010000011.1:0-12344 GCA_964502645.1 uncultured Candidatus Saccharibacteria bacterium | reverse complement strand
TGTCTATCGGCGTCAGTTATATGCACTCCAACCCGGGCGTAAACATCGAAGTTAACTTGCTTCCACAAAGGTTCGCTGTCAATAAGCAGGCCGTCCATGTCGAAGATCACTGCCTTAACCATTGTCTTATATTAACAGATGTGATAAGATACGAAACTATGAAAACCGACTTGCACCCTGACGACTACCGCTTGGTGGTGTTCGAGGACCTTAACAACAAGGTCCGGTTTCTGACGCGCTCGACAGCAGCCGCCGAGGAAACTACCAAGTGGGAAGACGGCCAGGAATACCCGTTGGTCAAGGTGCACATCACCAGTGCCTCGCACCCCTTCTTCACCGGCGAAGAGCGGATTCTCGACATCGAAGGCCGGGTTGATAAGTTTAAGGCCCGGGCCGCCGCCGGTCAGGCCGCCAAGGACAAGCGGGCCGCTGCCGCTCAGAAGCGCTCCAAGCGCCAGACTGCCAAGACCGAAAAAGCCGAGGCCAAGGCCGAAGCCGCCAAACCCAACAAATAACTGATTATGGACCAGACCGAACAGGCTCTTCGCCAAGAGCTGCAGGAACTCCAGGCTAAGCTGCAGGATCCGGCCGTGTACAGTGACAAGAATTATCCCAAACTAGCCAAGCGCCAGAGCGAATTAACAGAGGTGCTGGCGTTATTTGACGAGGCAGCCAAGCTGGCCGCCGACAAACATTCGGTCGAAGATTTAAAGAATGGTAATGATGCTGAACTGGCCCAGATGGCTGAACATGAACTGGCCGATTTAGAAACTAAGATCGCTGACAACGAAGCCAAGCTGCGTGACGTCCTGACGCCGCAGGATCCGAACGATGACCGCGATGTCATCATTGAGATCCGGGCGGCGGCCGGCGGTGATGAATCCAGCCTGTTTGGCGGCGAATTGTACCGGATGTATGCCCGTTGGGCTGAGAACCACGGCTACAAGGTTGAGTTATTAAATGAATCGCCTAACGAAGTTGGCGGATTCAAAGAGATAACCTTTGGCGTCCACGGCGACGAAGTTTACAAGAACCTCAAATTTGAGGCCGGCGTTCACCGCGTCCAGCGCGTGCCGGTGACCGAAAGCCAGGGCCGCGTCCACACCAGCACCGTCACAGTCGCTGTCCTGCCCGAGGCCGAAGAAACAGATGTCGATATAGATCCGAACGATTTAAGAATCGACGTTTTCCGCAGCGGCGGTCACGGCGGGCAGAGTGTTAATACCACCGATTCGGCTGTCCGTATCACCCATCTGCCGACCGGCCTGGTCGTCACCAACCAGGACGAAAAGTCCCAGATCAAGAATAAGGCCAAGGCCATGGGCATTCTGCGCGCCCGCTTATTACAGATGAAAATCGACGAGGATCAGAAAGAATTGTCAGATGCCCGCCGCAAATTAATCGGCTCCGGCGACCGTTCCGAAAAGATCCGTACTTACAACTTTCCCCAGGACCGAATCACTGACCACCGTATCGGCTACTCGCGTTCCAACATCCCTGGGGCTCTGGGCGGCGATATAGATGATCTGATCGAACAGCTCCAATCGGCTGAACATGCCCTACTAGATAATGAAGCTTGAAACCTGGCTGAAAGCTGCAGAGAGTCAACTTCAAAACGCTAGCATTGGCACAGCTCGTCTGGATGCTATGGTCCTACTGGAAGATGTGACCGGCAAAGATCGGGCTTGGTTGCTGGCTCATCCGGATTTTGAATTAACTACCAAACAAGCGAACGTACTTAAAAATGTGCTCAACCGCCGAGTCAGCCATGAACCCCTTGCCTACATACGTGGCAAAATTGAGTTCTACGGCCACGAGTTTGTGCTCACGCCGGCTGTCCTGCAACCCCGGCCTGAGTCCGAAACCATGATTGATTTGTTAAAACAGCTGCCGCTGTTCCCTAAAGATGAAGGCCGGAAGTCAACTGAAATTAGGCTGGCAGATGTCGGAACCGGTAGCGGTGCACTCGGTATTACGGCCAAGTTAGAGCTACCAGAGCTATCTGTTGACTTATTAGAGATAGATGAAGACGCACTAAATGTTGCAAAAAGCAATGTAGATAAATTTACATTAAGCATTAATGCAATTAAGTCCAATCTGCTGGAAAACATAAAGGAAAGTTATGACGTCTTGCTCTGCAATCTCCCCTATGTACCTGATGATTTCCATATCAACCAGGCTGCCTCTAAAGAACCTGAAATAGCTATTTTCGGCGGTCCAGATGGGCTAGACATCTATAAAAGGTTATTTAAGCAAGTGCAAAAGTTGCCAAAAATGCCGTTGTATATTTTATCTGAATCACTGCCGACCCAACATGATGAGCTGGCCAGAATCGCTAAGTCAGCTGGTTACGGACTCGTAAAAACGGACGATCTTATCCAGGTCTTTCTTAGGTCGTAGGTAGACTGCCAAGTGTTACGTCAACGTGCTCGGTCTTGCCGCTGCGGATAATCGTTAACGTGACTTTATCACCCGGCTGATGTTGATCCAGCAGACTGGTCAGTGAATGATTCTGATCAATATTTTTATTATTGAGCGCCGTGATGATGTCATTGGTCTTAAGCCCGGCCTTGTCTGCCGGGCTGCCAGGTACTACGGACGGAGTAGATGGATCACTGCCCGGCGCAATGAAGGCACCGTTCTGAACGCTCAGTTTGAACTGATTAGCGACATCAGCCGTCAACGGAATGTAGCGCACTCCTAGGTAGGGCCGGGCGAACTTGCCGGTTTTAAGCACCTGGTCAATCAGGCCGCGGACATCGTTAATTGGAATGGCAAAGCCGATGTTCTGGGCACTACCACCGGCTATGGCAGTATTGATGCCAATGACCTGTCCGTTCAGGTTGACTAGTGGTCCACCGGAGTTGCCCTCATTGATGGCTGCATCTGTTTGAAACAGATCCTCCAGGTTCTCAATCGCTGAAGCCGCACTAATGCTACCGCTGCCATTATCCTGGCCGGCTTGGACGCTGCGGCCATAGCCGGAGATGATGCCGCTGGTCACAGTATTCTGAAATTGTCCAAGCGCATTACCGATAGCGACGACATTGTCACCTACTTGCACAGTTGATGAATCACCGATCGTAGCCGGCGTCAATTTGTGGCTGTGGGTATCATTAACTTTTAAGAATGCTACGTCCAAACTATCACCGTCGTTAGTGCGGCCGAGGACTGAAACATTTTTTAGTTCAGTCCCATCACTTAGAGTTATGCTGACACTGGTCGTCCCAGCCGGCACGACATGTCGGTTGGTCACGATCAAACCATCGGCCGAAATGATGATACCGGTACCAGCTGCCTGCTCCTGGATAGGTTGAGAGAAACCGAACAGGCTGGCGCCGCTCTGGCCACTGCTGCTGGTGATATTGACATTGACACTGACTACGCTCGGACCGACAGTTTTAGCGATCTGGCTGATCAGTTGACTCTGGCTAGTGATAATCTTTTTCTGGCCGTTCAGACTGCTGACTACCAAGCCGCTCTGGTTGTGGTGGGTGAGTAACCAGGCGCCGCCGTAACCACTCAGCCCACTTATCAGAACTACCAGAAGTATGAAACCCAGTATTCGTTTACGGATAGATATCATAATTCCCTCCCTTGGATTTCTTATACTACCTTGCTACCCCAGTCCGAAAAGGCCAGGATTACTATGACGATGGCCAGCATGACAAAAATGAACTGGCGCCTCAGTCCGGCGTTCAGACGGTCGTTATGGTCAAGGTAATATAAGACAGCCAGCCCATAGCCGATGGTAGCCAATAACAGTGTCGGCTGGGCTACACCCCTGTAAAACAACAGCCAGTGGCTGAGCAGCCAAGTCAGGGCGGCACCGAAGTAAGCCCAGACATAGGCCAGCATGCGGGCATATGGTTCGTCAAAAGCATCAAGGAAATGCCGGGCGGCCATGAAGCAGAATAAGCCGCTCAAGAAGGTCAGGCCGTAAACCGGTCCGTTAGCCCAGATCAGATACAGTGCTGACAAAGCTACGAACTGGCCGATGAAAGCTTGAGTGGTGACCAGGGGTACGCTGGTGCCCGGTTTAACCCCTGTTAACCAGGCTGCATAGAGGATAGCCCACAGAATCTGCAACCAGACATTGTCAGCGTGGATCATAAATAAGGTCAACGATAGACCGACCATCAGATCGACGGCGTTGGCCCTTATATTAGCGGCCCAAAAACGCGGTTTGACAGCGAACATCCGCCATTTACTTAAGACTACTATGCTTAGGGCCAGCTGGGGAAAATTCAACTTAACTAATAAGAATACTACCACCGGCAAGGTTAACCGAAGTGCCAGGTGTAAGAGGTGCGCGACGCCGCTAGTGGGCTGCAGTCGGCGCAGTGCTGCCAGGGCTGACCTCATCATTACCTATTATGATAACAAAATCAGCGCCATTTGTCGGGATACTATTGTTGTCTAGGTGATCGGCGGCAGTGGTATTGAACCGTTCCTCCAGATAGTGCTTGGTGTACTTATCCTTGCCATGGGTTAGGTCAATCAGTGTGGTCTGAATCCAGCCGGTGCTTGGTGCGTTGCCTATAGAGGTAACGTTGTAGCCGTACCTTTGTAACTGGGTCTGCATGTTTGATGCCAAACCGGGTGTCAGAGTACCGTTCAGAATCTCTATCCTGGCGTGTTCCCTAAGTATATAGGGATCCTTGAGCTGGCTACGGATATAAGCCTGGATATCGCTGTATTGGAACAGGCCGGCTTTTGGTAAAACAACAGATTGGCCGTTGACATTGCCATCTTGTACGTACTGGCTACTGCCTGGCTGGTTATTACCGTCGAGGTCAATCGAGCCGATCTTATTACCCTTGACCAGTTTCAAGATGGTGTACAGCCGCTGGGCATTCTTGAGTGACAAGTCTGTCTGGACATTATTGCCAAAAGTATTTAGCAAGCCTGACAGTTTTAGGGGGTTACTCAACGTACTGATCGACTCAACCTTGCCCTTCAAAGCCAATAATACAGCCCGTTGGCGGTCGGCCCGGGCAAAGTCACTGCTGGTTTCTCGTGACCTGACATATTTTAAGGCCTGTTTGCCATTAAAGACATCGAGGCCGGCCTTAGCCAGCACCGGGTTGTTGCTGTTCTCCCAAGCCATGGTCGGGTCAACCAGATCAACCGGTACGTTGACATCGACACCGCCTACGGTGTCAACCGCTTGCTGGAAGGCCTGGAAGTCAACCAGTACATTGTAGTCTATGTCTATGCCCATAATCTGGCTGACAGCTTGGTCTACTGTCTTGAACCCAGCTGAAACGGCCTTGGGGTTAGTGCTGCCGGGTGTTTCCTTACCCAGATATTGGAACTCACCGCTTTCCCAAACCGAGTTCAATTTCATCACACCGGTGCTGGGAACGCTTACCCAGAGGTCGCGCGGCAGGCTTAGCAGCGTTGACGTGTGGTTGACCGGGTCGACGCTGACCAGCATCATGCTATCAGTCAGGTCCGGACCTTCGTGGTTGCCGCCGCCACGGCCTAACAGCAGGATATTGACCCGTCCGCGGCCTTCACCCTTGAGCAGATTAGGGTCAACGTTGTCTTTAAGAGCGGCAGCGGTACCAGTGCCACCCCTGAAAACCTGGTGTAATTTAAGATAGCTCTGAGATACGAGTAAACCGCCTAAGGTGATAACCATAACCACGGCTATAGCCACGCCTCGGCGCAAGCCATGCCATTTAGCACGTAATTTTAGGCTTAGTTTGGGTTGGCTGTCCTCGCCTGGCAAGGCCATGTTGAGCGGTTGCCGAGCTGATGTAGAACTGGCCGGCGGCGACGCCATGGCTGCTGCTACTGCCATCGAAGACAGCGTCGGCCGCTGGGTAGCCGGCGCCGGTGTTACCGGTGATAAAACAGCTTGGGCAACCGGTGCCGTTCGGGCTGCCGGCCGTGGTTGGGCTGGCAACATATCCATCACTTGCCGCCGGCTCGGCGGCCGTGACGGCATAGCCCTCGGCACAGGTGAGTAACTTCCAAGGGGGATTTTTGTTGTTTGGCGCTGTTTTTGTATTGCAGGCCGTCTGAATCTTGACCGGTCCATCTCGAATACTCTACTAATATACGCCCAAAATGCTTATGAGTAAAGCCCCACCTTATGCTATAGTAGTGGACTATGGATAGACCTGTGCCCACCCCCGGGCCAATAGTTCCCTCCGGTGAGCCGCCCGCGCCAGAGTCACCGGCCAAGCATTCCGGCTGGTATGAAGCCCTGTCTACCATCGGCATCCTACTGACCGCTGTGGCAGTGGCGGTCTTCATAATCGTCTTTGTTTTCCGCTCCTACCAGGTTGATGGACCCAGCATGGAAAGCACCCTGCAGAACGCCGACAAACTGATCATCTGGAAAGTCCCCCGCACCTGGGCCAGTATCACCGGCCACGGCTATGTTCCCAAACGTGGTGATATCATCGTATTCACTCAGAGCGGACTGAGTCAATTCGGTCAGCAGGATACTAAACAGCTGATCAAGCGCGTTATCGGCTTACCAGGTGACCACTTAGTACTGAAAGACGGCCAATACACTGTATATAATAAGAGTCATCCCGGCGGCTTTGACCCTGATAAGAGCCTGGGATATGGTAAGAACATTCCGACCACCTCTGGTAATATCAATATCACGCTTAGCAAGGACCAGGTTTTCGTTTCCGGCGACAACCGGCCCGATTCACTTGATTCACGCTCGTTCGGTCCGATCAAGGCCAACCAAATCATCGGCAAACTCATCCTTCGAGTCTTCCCGATCAACCACGCCGGCATCTTCTGAAATATGATATAGTTGGCATATGAGCCAAACACCAAAACGGGGCCTGGGACGCGGTTTCAATGCCTTGATATCCGAGGATTTTGACAAGGATCTGCTGCTCAACAAGGATGACCGGATCGAAAAGCTGCCCGTCAGCCAGCTCAAGCCCAACCCTCAGCAGCCGCGCAAGCACTTCGACCAGACCGCGCTTAATGAATTAGCCGCCTCGATCAAGCGCCACGGCATTGTCCAGCCCCTCATCGCCACCCCTGTTAGCAACGGCCAGTATCATCTAATCGCTGGTGAACGCCGGTGGCGGGCAGCACAATTGGCTAATCTCGATTCCATCCCTGTTATCATCCGACAGCGCCAAGAATTAGACCAGCTGGAAATCGCCCTGATTGAGAACGTCCAGCGTGTCGACCTTTCACCCCTGGAGCAGGCTCTCAGCATTGAACGGCTGCATCAGCAGTTCTCCCTCTCTTACGAATCCATCGCCCAGCGCCTGGGCAAAGCTACCTCCACCGTCAATAACATCGTCCGCTTGCTCGGCCTGCCGGACAAGGCTCGTGACGCCCTGGCCGCCGGCAAAATCAGCGAAGGCCACGCCCGCTCCATCCTGGCCCTCAAGGATGACACCAAACGCCAGGACTACCTGCTCCAGACCATTATTTCCCAGGGGTGGAGTGTCCGGCAGGCCGAGCGTTTCGTGCTTAGCGTCAAGGCCGGGGTCAAGCAGCCTAAGCAGGCCCGCGCCCGCACCGAAACCGAAACCCCGGCCACCAAAGCCCTCAGCCGCAAGCTTAAGACCCCGGTCCATATCCGCCGCACAGCCCGTGGTGGCAAACTCGAAATCACCTTCGTCTCCGACGCCGAACTCGACCGCCTCCTAAACCTGTTTTAACCACTCTTGTCCTTAAACTCTTTGGCGAAGGCCTTGTAGGCACGGGCGCCCTTGCTCCAACGGTCATGTTCGTAAATAGTTCGCCCATAGCTGGGCGCTTCGGCCAACCTGACATTCCTCGGCACCACTGTTTCAAACAACTTATCACCGAAGTAATTCCGCACCTCAGTCTGCACCTGTTCACTCAAAGAGTTACGTTTGTCATACATCGTCAGCACTATTCCTAACAGCTCCAGTTGTGGATTGGTGCTGCCCCGCACGGCCTGGATGGTATTGAGCAATTGGCTCAAACCCTCCAGGGCATAATATTCAGCCTGGACTGGAATCAGTACATTGTCGGCCGCGGTCAACGCGTTGATCGTTAACAATCCCAGAGACGGTGGACAGTCGACAATGATATGGCTGTAGCCTTTGACACCGTTCAATATTTCTTTCAGAACGAACTCCCGGCGCGGTCTTTCCACCAATTCCACCTCAGCTCCGGCCAGGTTGGCATTGGCTGGCAAAACCGATAAATGTGCGACGTGGCTATTTTCAATTGCCCTAGTTATTGGAACCCGTCCAGCCATCACCTCATAAGTGGTTTTGGCCAATTCCTTGGGTAACCCCAAACCGCTGGTAGAATTCCCTTGCGGATCCAGGTCAACTAATAATACGGGCTGGTTAGCATTGGCTATCTGAGCCGCCAGATTAATAGCAGTGGTTGTCTTGCCCACCCCGCCCTTTTGGTTGACTATCGCTGTAATTCTTTGTGTCATCCGGTCTCCGTTCGCCCTAGTATAGCATGCTCATCATCTCTGTAGACTAGCCTTATAGTACTGGCCGTATAGTATAAATCACTTATTCGTTATTATTTCACTTTTGGCCTAGGCACACTTAGTGTGTCAAACAACCACTCAATAAACCCGCGTGATGCACATGTATCGCACATAATTGGCACAAACCGTGTGCTTAGAGACTTTGGAGTATTTATAAAAGTCTAAGGTCGCAAAATATGCCCGTTTTGTCAAAAAATCACTATCTAAATTTTTTATGCAACTTTATACGACTTTGAAGAGCGGGTCATTTATGATCAGCCGCCGTAATTCTTCTTGCTGGCGGCGTTCCTGGCGTGGCAGGCGTTTCAACAGACGATCGTCTTGCTGCTTGCGGTTTCTGGTTTTTAGTGCCATTTATAGTCCTGTAAATAAAAACGCCCTGCTCAGACAATGAGCCGGACGGTTCCTTTCCTGACATGTTTTTTTGTCATTTTTATTTGTCGTATTTTCTTTGGGGACCCCACCCAGCGTGCTGGGCGAGGCCCACTATTGGCTTTTTGTTTGCTTTTAACCAATTGTTTGTTGGCTAGGATCAGCCCCCTCACAAGAGTCCAACCCTACCCAAGCAGTATGCACCTTTCAACAGAGGTCTGCAAGCCTTTTTTGAACAATTTTGCTATGCAACTTTAGCAGCCTGAAAAGTATTCTACGAGCCAGATTTACGTTGTCATTTATGATACATAATCCGCAAATAACACGTTGGAGTAGCCGGAATCAGATGTGTTATAGGTGTTATTCGTGACTGGGAGTTGTTGTAAAGATTATAATGACAGGCAACAGCGCCTAAAAGTTATCCACATGACTTTGTCATTAAGATTTATGTGATTTTGGTGATTTTGAGAACGGTGTGGTGTTGGCGGTGGCCGCGGACCTTGTGAACCCGTTTCTTGGACTTGTAGCGAATCGAGGTGACCTTGTCAGCTTGCACATCAGCTTCGACGACGTCAGCGGAGACTTTGTTCTTACCGAGTATAGGAGTACCGATATTCAACTGCTCTTCATCAAGCAGGAGTAGCGGCTCAAAACTGAGGTTTTTGCCAGCGTCCTTAATCCGCTCCACGCGGATAGTTTCGCCTTCCTGGACAAGGTATTGCTTGCCCCCGGTTTGAATGACCGCTTTTTTCATACGTTTCTAGAGGATAGCAAAAATCCCCGCCCCTGTAAAGCTTCTTACGATTTAACTAATTTAATTGTCAGCGGCCTGCCGTCGACCTTGTTGTCAGAGCTGAATCCGTCATTAAGGATATCCGTCAGCTCGGTGGTAAGCGTTTCTTGCTTGATCACATCTGTCAAATCAACATTCTGAAGGACAGCCCGAAGTTCATTATCGTCTGTTATAAGATTGAGACGGATCCGGTCGTCAACGTCGAGACCGGCCTGTTTGCGAGCCTGTTGGACATGTCTCACTACCTCCCGCATCAGGCCTTCCTGCTTCAACTCAGGGGTAATTTTCAAATCAAGTTCAATGCCCTCTCGTTTGCCTGAATCCACTTCTTTGACATTGAGTTCGTCAGCGATGATTTCCTTATAAGCATCAGGCAGTTTGGGAACAGAGGCGGATTGAAGCGGTTGGCGGACCTTGATCTTGGCCTCGGCCCTCTTGGCCAGCCCGTCAGCGATGAAACTACGGGCACGGCTCATCTCAGCTGTTAATTTCTGGTTGATTGGACTAGGTTCAGGCCAGTCGGAGAGGTGAACGGAGTTTGGCAGATCGGTGTCCTTGGCCAGTTGTTGCCAGATGTGGTCGGGCAGGAACGGTGAGAATGGTGCCAGCAATTGGCAAAGGCGGAGCAAGGTGTAATGCAATGTGGCGTAAGCCTGCTGTTTATCCTGGTCGTCTTCGCTCTTCCAGAAGCGGCGGCGCGAACGGCGGACATACCAGTTGGAGGCATCATCCAATAAATCCTGAATCGGCCGGGTGGCGCGGTCTAGGCGGTAGTCGTCCATGGCCTTACCGACAGCTCCGATAGCCTCATTGAGCCGCGATAGCATCCATTGGTCGAGAATATGGCTGCTGTGAGGCTCTGAGAGTGGCTCTGAGGGCTTGTAGCCGTCGACGTCGGCGTAGAGCTTATAGAAATTGAAAACGTTGTTGAGGGTCATGAAAACCTTGCGCTGGACGTCGCGCAGAAAGTCGGTGCTAAAGCGGGTATCCTCGCCGTTGACCAAGGGGCTGCTGGCTAGGAAGAAACGCATACTGTCGACACCGTAAAGATCGAAGATTTCGTCCATCGGCGTATAGTTTTTGCGGCGCTTGGACAGCTTCTCGCCGTCGGCGGCTACGATCCAGCCGCTACAGATGACATTCTGGAAAGCCGGTTTATCAAAGAGCGCAGTGGACAATACGTGTAAGGTATAAAACCAGCCCCGGGTCTGGTCAATCGCCTCCGCAATGAAGTCAGCCGGGAAGCGCCGCTGCCACTCCTCCTCATTCTCAAACGGGAAGTGGTCTTGGGCATACGGCATGGCACCGCTTTCGAACCAGACATCGAACACTTCTGGAATCCGCCGGGCAATCTTACCGGAATCCGTCTTGATCTCAATGTCGTCGATGTATGGCCGATGTAAATCGCCGATCTTGTGAGGGTTGACCGCCTTCTGCCGGAGTTCGTCTAAGCTGCCGATGACAGTAACTTCCCCGTCATCGGTCACCCAGATCGGCAGCGGCGCGCCCCAGAAACGATTGCGGCTGACCGCCCAGTCACGGGCCTGCTCCAACCAGTTGCCAAAGCGGCCTTCCTTGATGTGTTTAGGTGTCCAGTTGATAGCGTTGTTATCTTTAACCAGCTTGTCTTTGATATCGGTCACCTTGATCAGCCAGGAGTCGGTGGCGTAATACAACAGCGGCGTATCGCAGCGCCAGCAGAAGGGATAGGTGTGCCTGATAGTCTCAGCGGCATAGACGTTACCCTGCCTGGTCAGATGGGCTATGATCGGTTCGTCAGCTGTTTTGAAAAATACACCAGCAATGCCGTCTGGCAGGCCCATATCAGATTTAACCTTGCCATTTTCGTCGACATTGATGATTACCGGAATGTTGTGCTCTTTACTGAGTGCTAGGTCGTCCTCGCCGAATGCCGGCGCCACGTGTAGGACGCCGGAACCGTCTTCGACGCTGACGAATTCGGCCGGCCAGACCCTGTATAAATTATTTTGATTATCATGCTCATCCAGGTTGCTGAGCTTGAACAATGGCTCGTAAGCACGACCGACTAGCTCCTGGCCGTTAAGCTCCTTGACGATGTGGTAGGTTTCGACACCGAGGGCCTCCAGCCGTTCACGGGCCAGGATTAGCGTTTCGGCTTGGCCGTCATCATCTTGGACTTCCGCATAAACGTACCTGGCTTCAGGGTGGACGGCGATAGCGGCATTGCCGGGCAGGCTCCAAGGTGTCGTGGTCCAGCCGAGCAGATAAGCGTCCTCATCTGTTAATTTGAACTTGACGAACACGCTGGGGTCCTTGATATTATCTTGATAACCCTGGTTCAGCTCGAAGTTGCTGAGCGGCGTGGCACAGCGCGGGCAGTAAGGCGAGCTGCGGAAGTCCTTATAGACCAAACCCTTTTCGAACAGGCTTTTAAAGACCCACCAGACGCTTTCGATATAGCTCTCGTCAAGCGTGGCATAGGTCTGCGAATAATCAGCCCACCGCCCGACCCGCTTGAACATATTTTCCCAGAGTTCCTTGTACTGAAAGACTGACTCACGACACTCATCGTTGAACTTGTCGATTCCATAAGCCACGATATCCTGCTTGCTGCGGAAGCCATGGGCCTTCTCGATGGCGTATTCGACCGGCAGGCCGTGGGTATCCCAGCCGATCCGGCGCGGCACGTTATAGCCCCGCATGGTCTTATAACGGGTTACGGTG
>CAZCXO010000010.1:0-13626 GCA_964502645.1 uncultured Candidatus Saccharibacteria bacterium | reverse complement strand
CCGGTCCGCATGAAAGTCCCGGCCGGCACCCAATCCGGCTCAGACTTTAAACTGTCCGACCACGGGGTGCCGCACTTGCGCGGCAACAGCCGCGGCGCCCACATCGTCACCATAATGGTCGACACCCCCACCAAACTCACCAAAGAGCAAAAAGAACTTTTAGATAGTTTTAACCAAGTTAAATCTAACAAACACCATCCCTGGTAAGTGAATTTACTCAGCTGGTGCTTTGTCTTCGGAAATCTGGTCTTCGACGAGTACGACCTGATTACGGCCCGCCCGTTTTGCTTCATATAAGGCCTCATCTGTGCGTTTATTTATTGCTTCGAAAGACTCTTTTTCCCCAATTTTGGCAATCCCGACACTTATTGTTCTCATGGGCGGAAAAGCGCTGGTGCCGGGCTCAGTCTCGTGAAGTTCAGCAAAAAGGCCAAGGCCGGCAAGTATCCGTTCAAATACTACCTGACCTTCTTCTGGCTCCTGGCTAGACAAAATAGCATCAAATTCATCTCCACCTGGTCGTCCTAATATATCGGTGCCACGTCTTAAGTATTGTCTTATAATGTCGACTGTTTGCCGGAGAACTTCATCACCCTCATCGTGGCCGTATGTATCATTAGCTTCTTTAAACTTGTCGATGTCGATTTTGACGAATAAATCAGGTTTTCCTGTTTCTCCGCTACGTGCCCTATCAGCCACTATCCCATTGAACCGTTCCTCAAAGCCTCTTCGGTTGTACACACCTGTTAAAGGGTCAATCCGGCTTTCACCGTAAAGACTGATTGCTTGCTCTAGCAGCTCTTCGTGAGTCAACTCTGCGAAATGATCCCGTACAGACTGCGGAACTTCGGGTTCAGGGGCTTGATCAGGGAATAAGTTAGGAGTTGATACGGACATGGCTTTACTATAGCATAAGAGGGATAAAAAGGCAAGGATATTGTACAGATGTGGTTGCGTAATTTAAGGATAAGCCGGATAATGAGCCTGAAATGAAACCAAGACCCGCCAACGAAGCCGGTTTTATACCGATGCTGGTCCTGATTTTACTGATTGTGGCAACTATCATTTACTTCGTTTATAGCCGTGTCCTCCACGCCCAACACTAGTATTGTAAACTTATTGATAAAATTGTATAATACGTTACCTTATGGCTTCATAAGGCTTTCCTGATGGAAAGGGTTAAATAACGAATGAGAACAGTTCCTAAACTGGCAGTAACCGGTACCAAAGGCAAGACCACCGTCGTTAATGTGGTGGCTGATGTCTTGCAAAGGTTGAATTGTGACGTGCTAAAGGTCACGACAGACGGGCATTACGTCAATGGCCGGCAGCGCAGCACCTTGACAGATTCGACTAAATTGTGGGGCCTGGTACCGACGGTTTGCCCTGGCCGTTACCTCTGGGAATTCAAAACTGATAAGGTGCTTTCGCACAGCTTGCGGCCAGTGGCGGTCCTGGAAGCTGCCCTGGGTTCCAGCGCCACGGCAGGGCTGGGCTACCGCTACCATGATGTCGGTGTCTTCTTGAACGTCATGGAGGATCATATCGGTTCCAGTGCACGACTGCAGACCCAGGCTGATATAGCTAAGGCCAAAAGCTTTATCTATAGGCGTATCAAGCAGTCCGGCTATCTGGTATTCAATGCTGATGACCCATATGTGGTTGAAACGCTGAAAGCAGTACCTGCCAAGCGTGAAGCTAAGCTGATCGCCTGCGGTCTCAGCTTCGACAATTTTGATATTAAAAAACATTTATCACAAGGAGGCGTGGTGCTTACCGTAGAGGATGGACAGGCAGTCTTGCTCAAAGGCCGCACAAGAAAGCCTTTGTTCAACCTGAAAGCCATACCTTGGACGTTCCAGGCCACCTTCCAGCCCTCCATTTACAATCTGTTACACGCTGCCGGGGTCATCTATGGATATTATGATGGAAGCCTGCCAAAGAACTTCAAGACCATCGTGGAAGCCGTCAGGCTTGACCCTTATGGCGGCCGTCTGACACTGTTAAAGGCCCGCAACGGGGCGACCATCCTGGCAGATTATGCCCACGAAAAAAATTCCCTCGCCCAGGTTGGCGACCTGGCCCGGTCATTGACTAAGGACCACGGCAAGGTCATTGGCGTGGTGCGACTGGCTTATGACCGTACACCGGCTCTGATTCATGAAACCGGGCAGCACATCGCCTCACACTTTGACGAATTCATCGTTTATGACAAAATTGACGGCTATTGGACCAGCGGTTCATTCCAAAAAGGCCGCCGTTTTCAGAAAGTCGAAGGACAGGTATCCAAGTTGTTGGCCGATGCCATCGCATCTGAAAACCCCAAAGTAACAAGAATAGTCCGTGAGGATCAGGCCTTGGACAAAGCTGCCGAGTCAGCCGGTCCGGACGATGCCGTGGTCTTCATTGCCAACAGTGATGTCAAGCAGTCGATTAAGTTTGCCCAGGCCAGTTTCGGGGCGAGGTTCATGTGATGGACGATTCTAACACCGTCGGCAGCTTTGAGCTGGTCAGTTTCAAAGACCTAAAAGTCAATAAAATTATTGCTAAAATTGACACCGGGGCGTATTCTGGGGCTTTGCACGCCACCGATATCCGGGAAACGGCCGGTAAGGACGGCACCAAACGATTGGAATTCCAGCCATTAGGACACAAGGATTTGAAAACTACCACCACACAATACCGCCGCAAGTCCGTCAAAAGTTCGAACGGCCAGCAAGAGGTCCGTTACATCATCAATACTAAGGTAACCATCAAAGGCAAGGATTACCCGATGATTATCAGCTTAAGCGATCGCAGCAGAATGATGAAACCGGTTTTAATAGGCCGGCAGTTCCTGCGCAAGCATGGCCTGATAGTTGATGTCCAGCGAGGCTTGGACTTACATTACAAACTGCAGAGCGGGGCCGAATCATGAACATAGCCATTTTATCCAAAGGTTCGGGCAACTACTCGACCAAACGGCTCAAAGAAGAGGCCGAGGCCCGCGGCCACAAAGTCCAGGTCATCAACTATTCCAAGTGCTACATAACCGTTGAGCAGGACAATCCTGTTATACGCTACAAGGGCGAGGAAGTCCGCAATATTGACGCCATAATTCCGCGTATTGCCTCCAGCCTGACGCGGTATGGTGCATCGGTGGTGCGGCAATTTGAGATGCAGAACGTCTTCACCACCACCAGCTCGATTGCTATTGTCCGTTCCCGTGACAAATTGCGCAGCATGCAGCTGTTGGCCAAGGCCGGCGTCGGTATCCCTAAGACGGTGATTGCCCGCGAGACAGCTGACTTCGAAGGGGTGCTAGAACAGGTCGGTGGTGCCCCGGTTATCATTAAGATCGCCCGCGGCACCCACGGTAATGGTGTCGTCTTGGCCGAAACCCGCAAAGCTGCCCTGGCCGTGATGCAAGCCTTCTATGTCGAGGGTGTTAACTTTTTGGTACAGGAATTCATTGAGGAAAGCGCCGGTGTCGATATCCGGGCTTTCGTGGTCAACGGCAAGGTTGTGGCCGGCATGGTCCGGCAAAGCCTGGATGATGACTTCCGCTCTAACCTCCACTTGGGCGGGGAAGCCGTCGCCGTCAAACTAACCCCTGACGAGCGCCGCACCGCCCAGAAAGCCGCCAAGGCCATGGGTCTGTCAATCGCCGGTGTCGACATGATGCGCTCCGAGCGCGGTCCGCTGGTACTGGAGGTCAACGCCAGCCCAGGCTTCGCCATTGAGAAAGTTACCGACCAGAACGTAGCCGCCGCGATTGTGGACTACATTGAATCGGCCGCCAAGGCCGGCCGCCCCAAGGATAAAGTCGGCGCCTGACTCCATAAAGCTCATGCTATAGTAATGGCATGACGCCGCCTGTTATGGTCCTTAGCGCCATAGTCCTGGTTCCGGTCCTGGCCATGATGATCCTGCGAATCAACGCCGCGCTGGTTTTTCTCAGCCTTTGCCTTGGCGATGTGCTAGTCCAATTCGTCGCCAAGGACACCAGTGAATTCCTGACTCTGCATAACGGCAAGATCTCCCAGGCCGCCACCAGCGGTAATAACACCGTCAAACTCATCCTCTTATTATTCCCGGTCATCCTGACCGCCGTCTTTATGATCCGCACCATCAACGGTAACAGCCGCCTCATACTCAACCTTTTACCAGCCGCCGGTGTCGGCTTGCTCGGCGCTTTACTGGTCGTACCTCTGTTACCGCCTGGTCTCGGCCACAATGTCGTCAATTCCTCTCTGTGGGATCAGGTTAACAAGGCCCAGGACCTGATCGTCGGCGCCAGCGCAGTCGTCTGCCTGTTCGTCCTTTGGCTGCAACGCCCCAAAACCGGCCACACCAAGCACAGCAAACATAAGTAACAGATTGACTTTAAGCTTCTTTTACAGATAATATAAGGTGTTAAATTACCAACCGACTGCTAACGTGGGCCCATAGCTCAGCTGGTTAGAGCACCTGCCTTTTAAGCAGGGTGTCGTGGGTTCGAGTCCCACTGGGCCCTCCAGCTAATCATGAAAGCACTCCTACTTCATTGCAAAAATTATCAAATAGAGATTGGTTTATTGGCTAACCGACCAAGCACTGTTCAACCTGAGCCAGTTACTGAGATTGAGCAGTCAGAAACCAATTGTGTAGTCGCTCTCATAACAGTCGAGGTCGGCGATAAACCGGAAGTTGCAGACTCAATTGAGAAAGATATTAGGAAAATGGCGCAGGATACCGGAAGAAATAAAATAGCAATCTTGCCTTTCGCCCATCTTTCAAATAATCTGGCAGACTCTTCTCTTTCGATAGCTTACTTAGCGAAAATTGAAGAAAATCTAGCCGATGACTTCCACGTTAAAAGAGCTCACTTTGGCTCCCATAAAGAATTTCTGCTGGATGTATTTGGTCACCCAGGCAATGCTCGCTTTAGAGAGTACTAAGAAAGTCAGCCAATTGTTTGGAGCCAAATGTTTGTCATTTGCTAGAATAACCATATGGCGACGGTTGAGGAGTATTTCGGTGACGTTGGAGAGGCTGAGAAAGCCGAGCACGAACGTGTTAAGAAGATTGTGAAAGAGGTTGTGCCCGAGGCTGAAGAAAGTATCAGTTATGGAATTCCGACTTTTAAATATAAGGGCAAGAGCATTCTTTTCTTTGGCGTTTTTAAAGATCATTTGAGTATCTTTCCCGGGGCGGCGGTTCGGCTTAAGGATGAACTTAAAGGCTACAAGATGTCCAAGGGCACGATTCAGTTTACGACGGATAAACCTTTGCCCGAAGCAGTAATCAAAGAGATTTTGCTGGCCAGGTTGAAAGCGGTTTCTAAGAAAAGTCAGTCGTAAACGACACGGATCAGTTCGTTCAAGTCAATCAGACCAAGCTGGGCGGCTTGGCCAGCAAACTTGTTGCTTAATTATATGCTCGACATCACTCACTTCATGGCACACCTACCGCATATTTTTGCCCAAAACCTCAGTCTATCATTGGCAGGCATGTTATTCCTGTACATGATTATCATCGTGTTCACGGTCACGCTCTGGCACAAGACAAAACAGCCAAAAGTTGCTATAATAACAGATATGAATGAGCTTAAGATAGCTGGTAATAAAACATGAGCGGCCATAGCAAGTGGTCGACGATCAAGCGCCAAAAGGGGGCTAAGGATGCTGCCCGGGGCGCTATGTTCACCAAGCTTGGCAACGCCATCGCCATCGCAGCCCGCAGCGGTACCGATCCGGAAACCAACTTTGCCCTACGTATGGCTATTGACAAGGCCAGGGCTGCCAATATGCCGTCCAACAACATCCAGCGCTCAATCGCTCGCAGCAAGGACAAAGATGCTGCTCAGCTTCAAGAAGTATTATATGAAGGCTATGGCCCGGGTGGCGTAGCCATATTAGTCGAAGCCGCCACTGATAATGTTAACCGCACATTGCCGGACGTGCGCGTGGCTTTTTCCAAGCACGGCGGTAACCTGGCCGAGAAAGGTGCTGTGGCTTTTCAGTTCGACCGCAGGGGCTTGATCCATGTCAAAGACATCGGTGATGATGTCCTAATGCTGGCCCTGGACGCTGGCGCCAAAGACGTCCAAGAAGAAAACGATGAGTCCTTAATTTATACCGACCCAAAAGAATTATCGCGTATTCGCCAAGCTCTCAGCGAGGCCGGGCTTGATATCCTCGAAGCCGAACTGACATATGTTCCCAATACCACGATAGAAGTAACCGATGCTAACACGGCTGGCAAAATTATGCGTCTGATGGACGCCCTGGACGATCTTGACGATGTGACTAACACCCACGTCAACTTCGACATACCCGAAGAGCTATTAGGTTAAAAAACCATTAACTAACCTTAATGCTGGGTTTGTGCCATGCTAGAATGAGGCCATGAGCAAAGCCGCCGCCGCCAAACAGGACCTCAATACTATTAGATCCGATTTAGAAGCTAGGCTTTCGGGCGTGGAAGCAAATTTGCAAGGACAGATAACTAGCCTTAGATCTGACATGAAATATGAAATGGCAGCACCCAGAGTTGACATTAGAAACGACATGAAAGTTATGTTTGACGATGTTCTTAATGTGTTAGGCGATATACTGACTCACATTGATAAGAGATTCAATAAGATAGAAGTTATTATCGATAAGCACGGGAAGGCAATCAAGCGTCTTGAGAATTCTCGGTATTGATCCGGGCACCGGCATCCTCGGTTTCGGGGTGATTGAGGTTCAAAAAGGCCAATCCAAGTTAGTCGATGGCGGTGTTATTAGGACGCCGGTCAAAGAAGATGATGCGATCAGATTGCAAACGATCTTTGATGAAATTTCGGATATCATAGCTTCTACCAGGCCGCAGGAAATGGCGGTCGAGAAGCTTTACTTTGCCCAGAATGTCACCACAGCTATGACAGTGGCCCAGGCCCGCGGCGTGGTTTTACTGGCTGGGCAGCAAGCCGGCCTCAAGATCTTTGAATACACGCCGTTACAGATCAAGCAGGCCCTGACAGGCTATGGCCGGGCTGACAAGAAACAGATTCAGGAAATGGTCAGAGTCATTCTTAAGTTGGACGAAGTTCCCAAGCCTGATGACTGTGCCGATGCTTTGGCTTGTGCCCTGACTCATGCCCAGACTATGCGATAATAGTCTTGATGATCGCGACATTAGAGGGTGTAGTCAGCGAAAAACTACCGGACATGGTAGTTTTTGATGTGAAGGGCGTAGGTTATGGTGTTTACGTCACATCCGAAGACAATAGCCGCCTGGTAGCCGGTGAAACGGCCAAGATTTCGGTTTATGAGCATGTCCGCGAACAGGCCCATGACCTGTTCGGTTTCTTGAGCCGGGATACCCAGAACTTATTCGAGCAATTATTAAATGTGACCGGAATCGGCCCTCGCATGGCACTTAACATGTTAAGTATTGGTTCTGTAACAGATGTCCGAACGGCCATTGCTGCTGGCGACGTCAAATTCATCCAGCGTGCCCACGGTGTCGGCAAACGCGTGGCAGAACGGGTTGTCGTCGAACTGAAAGATAAGGTTGGATTGAGCAGCGTTGACCTGGAATCGACCGGCTTATTGCAATCTGACAATGCTTTATTAAAAGATGAAGCTGTTGAAGGTCTGGTCAGCTTGGGTTACAGTCCCGCTGACGCGGCCCAGGCTCTACAGAATATTGACTCTAAGTTGCCCACCGAGGAGCGGATTAAGCAGGCGTTAAGCCGCAAGTCATGAAGATTCCTAATACCAAGCTGGCAGATGGTCATCAAATCCCCCAGATCGGCCTTGGCTTCTGGCAAGTCCGTGATGCGGAGGAATTCCGAACGGCCTTTGAGACCGCGATCGAAGTCGGCTACCGGCATTTCGACTCAGCGCAGGCTTACGGGAATGAGCATATGCTGGGTGAGGCCTGGAATAAATCTGGGCTTAAGAGGTCGGAACTCTTCTTAACGACCAAGATTGCCGTACAGCACTTCGGCTATGATAAGACCAAACATACTTTTAAGGAATCGCTGGAGAGAATCCAATCCGATTACGTTGATCTGTTATTACTACACTTTCCGGTACCGATCCTTCGCAAGCGCACCTGGCAGGCACTGGAAGAAATCCAGGCTGCCGGTGGTACCAAGTCGATCGGTGTCAGTAACTACATGATCAGGCATCTCGAGGAAATGAAAGGCTATGCCAAAGTGAGGCCGGCTGTGAACCAGGTTGAACTGCACATCTTTTTGCAGCAGCCTGAGCTTGTTAAATATTGTCATGACCATGACATCGTCGTGGAAGCTTACTCACCGCTGGCCCACGCCCGGGCGATGGATAACCCGGTTATCGCTCAAATCGCCCAAAAACACCACAAGACCTATGCCCAGATCATGCTGCGTTGGTGTCTTGAACAGGACACTGTGGTGCTGCCCAAATCTGTTACTCCCAGCCGGATTAAGGAAAACATTGAGATTTTTGATTTTGAACTTGATGACGAAGACAAGCAGTTACTGGCAGAGCAGGACCAGGACCTGCGGACGGCCTGGAGTCCGGTTCACATCCCCTAAAATATTAAATCTGCCAATTCATATTTCCCAAAAGGGCAGGTTCTGATTTTTCACAAAATTTTACAAAAAATTGGAACCAATCCCACTCGATATATCATTGGAAAACCAGTAAAAACTGCCAAAGCCACAATTCCGCTATACTTAGAACATGATAGTTATCACTGGTGCTAGCGATGGACTTGGTTTAGAGATTGCCAAGTTATACCAAACAGAGGGCAAAAAAGTCATTAATGTTTCGCGTCGTGAATCACAGTATGCCGATGAAAATTTGCTGCACGATTTGACCAAGGGACCAGAAATTATAGCTGCTGCCACAGAAATCAAAGCCATTAAGGAGCCGCTGGAAATACTAATTAACTGTGCTGGAGTTTACACCGACCAGCCGTTAGGCAAAATCAGTGAAGATGAAATTAAACGTAACATGGCTACGCATGTCAAAGCACCCATGTTGCTAGCATCTGAGTTAATTGACAGAATTAAGCAGGATAAAACTGACATTGCCAATGTGATTTCTGCAGTAGCCACCAAGGCCAACCCAAACGAAGCCGTTTATGGTGCTTCCAAGTGGGCCTTAAAGGGCTTCACAAAGAACTTACAACTAGAATTAAAAGACTTACCTTGTCGAGTAATTGGATTTTACCCAGGCGGGTTCAACAGCCAGCTTTTTGTTAAAGCGACAGGTAAAGATAAAACCAAGGAAGGCAGTTGGATGCAAACTAAAGATGTGGCAGCTTGCCTGAAGCAGCTTTTGGATTTACCAAAAAACATGGAAGTTTCTGAGATAGTTATTAATCGGAAGGTGATTTCATGATTGAGCGAATCGTTAATCCGTCTACAGAAGGAGAACCACCGCAAGAAGTCGAGCTGGAAATCACGCTAAGGCCCAGGGATTTTGCCAATTACATCGGCCAGGAGCGCCTTAAAAAGAATATCCAATTGGCAATTGCCGCCGCTAAGAAGCGTGGTGAACCGCTAGATCATATCTTATTGCATGGCCCGCCCGGCTTGGGCAAGACTACCATGGCCAGCGTCATCGCCCACGAGATGGGCAGCCAGATTAGGATTACCAGCGGGCCAGCTATTGAGCGGGCCGGCGACCTGGCCAGCTTGCTGACCAACCTGCAGGACGGCGACATCCTGTTCATAGATGAGATCCATCGGCTCAACCGGACTGTCGAAGAAGTTCTGTACAGTGCGATGGAAGATTTTAAAC
Organism: uncultured Candidatus Saccharibacteria bacterium; assembly: GCA_964502645.1. Taxonomy (GTDB): domain Bacteria; phylum Patescibacteriota; class Saccharimonadia; order Saccharimonadales; family UBA4665; genus CAZCXO01. Next base: position 3,886 of record CAZCXO010000010.1, on the reverse strand, counting down.
TCGATATCATGCTGGGCAAAGGGCCGAGCGCCCGCAGCCTACGGCTGGATCTGCCTAAGTTCACGATTATCGGAGCGACTACGCGGACCGGCAGCTTGGCGGCGCCGCTGCGTGATCGGTTCGGCATGATTCATCGGTTGGAGTTTTACACGCCGGAAGAAATCCAACAGATTATTCGCAGGGCGGCTAAGATTCTTAAAGTCAAGATTGACCAGGACGCAGCCAAAGAATTGGCTCAGCGTGCCAGGCTGACGCCGCGAGTTGCCAACCGGCTGCTCAAACGCGTCCGGGATTACGCCGATGTCAACGGCGATGGCATCATTGATGCTGTAATTAACCAAAAGGCACTTGATCTGCTCGACATCGACAACCTGGGTTTGGATAATGCCGACCGTCGTTTACTGCTGGCCATCATCGACAATTATGAGGGCGGGCCGGTCGGTGTTGAAACCCTGGCTGCCATCACGGCCGAGGAGCGCGGTACTATCGAGGATTTTTATGAACCATACCTAATGCAGATTGGCCTGCTGGAACGTACGCCGCGTGGACGCAAGGCGACACCCAAGGCTTACAAACATGTCGGCAAAAAAGCGGCCAAGGGTAAGGGCCGGCAGTCAAGCTTGCTATAATTAGCCCATGCCCCAATCTGACAGCGGTCACAGAGGTTCTGTAATCAAGACAGTCAACCCGCTGTCTGTAATGCGCGATGGTGAAGAGACCATTACCACTGTCACGCGCAGCCCGATCGGCATTTTTGTCGTGTTCGTGGCGGGGGGAGCTTTTTTGATATTGATTGGCTTGATCGCGCTTCTTGGCGTGCCGGCGGTGTTCAGCCACCAGACCACCTCGGCTCAAATGGCCATCGGCATAGCCTTGTTCGGTTTCTCAGCCGTTTTTGTGACCCTTTTCCTGTTCCTGGCCAATAAGATTTATTGGGACAACTATTGGGTCGTTACGGACGATAGTATTACCCAGGTAACCCGGACCAGCTTGTTCGATAAGCAAGCCAGCCAGCTATCGCTGTCCAATCTCGAAGATGTCAGCACCGAACAGCATGGTATCCTGGCCACTATTTTCAAGTTCGGTACGATCAGCGCTGAAACGGCCGGCGCGACTGATAAGTTCTTCTTAAATTACTGCCCACACCCGGATACCTATGCTAAACAGATCCTGGCTGCCCATGAGAATTTTCTGCAATCCGAGGGTCACCACGCCAAAGAACCTGACGGTGACGAAGGTACCGGCTCTGTTGACAGCTACGAAGTCCCCATGTGATTTATTACTGGAACGGGTTGCTGCGAGCCTTGTCAAACAGGCTTTGCACACTAACGCTGTTGTCGCGCAGAGCTTCGATTTGTTGGATTGTCTTGGGGTTGATATCCGGTAGTTTGGCGGCCTGAACCTGGTTGTTGACTGCCGCTTCAGACGGCTGGGCGTTATTCAAGCTACTGATATGGAGGAAGACGATACTGTAAATGATAGCCACGAAAGCCAGGAAAAACACCAGGTTGTAGCGGCTTAGCCGTCGTAACTTGACCAGCCACTTCTCTGAAATGAGCGTTTTCTTGAGATCAGTTTTCATGGCTTTATGTACTCGTTTATAGTTAGAGTAAAGTTCAACCTTGAATGGCCCGTCGGAGTCGCCTGCGCTACGGGTTGCAGATTGATCGAAGTTACTTGAGCAGTTCGCCGGTTGCTCTCTAAGCCGCGTAGGAACCGGATGATCTGGTCATAAGTGGCAGGCGCGTTCGTGTCACTGGTAACGTTGATGGTTAACTGGTAAACGCCCGGCAGGCCTTTGACAGCCAGCAACTGAGATAACTTATTATTAGGGCTGTTCAATGATTTCTTGGTAGGCGTGGGGGCAGCCTGAGCTGGCGTACTGGTGCCAGAACCAACAGTGCCCGCAGAACTGGTACCTAAGGTTGAAATCGGGAAGGTTATCGATCCTAGAGTGACGTTGTCGCTGGCAGCGATATTGACCAATTCACGTACGGCCTCGGCTTGGTTCTTATCCTCAGGCACTACTATACGGGCTATTTTTTCCAGGTCGGCATACTTGGAGATATCCTTCTTGGCTTTTTTCAAATGGACTTGCTCCAGTGATAAAGCCTGGTCAACTGCTTTCAGACTGGTCAGCGTATCTGCCCGTTTGCTTAATAGCTTGTCGGCCTGATAGGTGCCAATCGCTAAGCTTATGAATAGCAGGCCCACCAGGCCTATCATGATGAAGTTCAGACGTTTCACGTTCATTGCGGCTTCCCCTGGCTGTTAATGAACAGGAACGGATTGTTATCCACGAATAATGCCTTGATAGTTATGGTACATGGATGCTTGAGGTCTGTCGCCGCGGCCGTACAGATGATGCTCTCGATATCAGCTTTGCTGAAAAGCTTATTTTTGGGGTCGGACAGGTTTACTTGAACTTGGCTGGCGGCCCTGTAGTCCACGGCATTAGCGGTAATGTTAATGCTGCCTTGGGCCTGAGGGATGCTCAATCCGGTTAGGTAAGTATTGTCTGGCATATTGGCGCCGAGCTGTTTGATCAGCGATGAAAACAGCACCTCTTTGCTCAATACCTGCACCAGTAGCTTGAAACTATTGCTAATATCGCGGGCTTTTTTCTGGGTTCCGGCGTAGTCACCTTGTTTCAATCCATTCCGCGAAATACTGTTCCGATTAATGTAGTCATCAGTCGCCTGTTTTATAGTGAACAGGCCATAAGTCGTTATGGCAGCTAGACCGACTAGAGCCGCCAGGCACATAACTATCCAATATCGCAGGCGGACATTTCGCTTGGCATACAGGTAGCCGGTCTTTAAGTCCGGTGGCAACAGGTTGATCATGGCACAAACAAGCCCTTCGGATTACTAAGACTAAGACCAGCCACGGTAGCGTACATCGGCTTATCAGCTGCCAGTGGTGCTTGGAAGTGTGAGTCCAGATATTGCCACGGGTCGGTGTGACGGACTGCCAGGCGTAGGGCTTCGGTCAAATATTCACTCAACCCAGGCATGTTGGCACCACCGCCCAAAGTGATGACTTGGCCGATTGGCCGGTCAGTGCCGTAGCGCTCCTCGTAATAACGGATCATGCGGCGGATTTCCTTGACTATCTGGGCCAGTATCGGTTCAAGTGTTTCCTTAATGGCAACCTGTTCTTTGCTCCGGCCTAAGCCATAACGCGTTTTAATCAAGCCAGCCTCCTGCGGTGTCACGCTTAAGCGGCTTTGGATGGAAGCCGTGAAACTTTCACCGCCGCCCTGGACAGTGCCGGCCACCAGGACGTGCTTATCAACAATGCTGATATCCGATGATTGTGAACCGAAATCAATGATTATGCTGGCGACATCACTCTGGGCGTCAGCCATGAATAACCGGCCGGCCGAACTCAACGTCGGTTCAATCAGGACCGTTTCCAAACCCAGAATCTGGGTCAGGTCAAGATAAGAGTCAACGATGTTCCTCGGCACTGCTACCAAGAAGACCTCCAGGCTTTCGGGCAACTGTTTGACTACTTGATAATCCAGGTATAACTCCTCCAGCGGCAGGGAAATATACTGTTCGGCTTCCAGCTGGACAGCCTCTTGCAACTCCTTGGCGCCCAACTTAGGCAGACTCAGCGATCGGGTAAATGTCCTATAAGCCGGAATCGCCAGGGCCACCCGTCGGGTGGTTATATCACCAATCAACTGTTTTTCGAACATTTCCCGGGCAGCTTTGGCTATGGTCTCAGGCTGTGTGACCACACCGTTGTCCTGGGCTGACTTATCAAAGGTTGTAAAGCCGTAACCGACCAGCTTGGCCCGGAAATTCTTAGCGCCAGGATTTTCCGGCGGTTCGACCTGCATGACTTTCAAAGAACCATGGCCGATATCCAACCCGAA
>CAZCXO010000009.1:0-15633 GCA_964502645.1 uncultured Candidatus Saccharibacteria bacterium | reverse complement strand
CATGGCCGCCTACGAAAGTACCGACCGGATCAACGCCGGGCACATTGCTGGCCACGGCAATCTTGCTGCGCACACCGGCCTCGCGGGCGATGCCCTTGATCTCCACAGCGCCGTTTTCCATCTCCGGTACTTCACCGCGGAACAGCCACTCTATGAATTCCCTGTTACCGCGGCTGACGACCAGCTGCGGGCCGCGGAAACCGCGTTCCACATCTTTAAGATAAACTTTCAGGCGCTGGCCGGGGTAATAACGCTCACCTTGGATCTGTTCGCTGCGCGGCATGATGCCCTGGGCACGGCCCAGGTCAATCCGGACGATGTTGCCCTCGACACGGGCGACAGTGGCATTGATAACTGTGCCGATCTTGTCCTCATATTCGGCCATGACGATCTCGCGCTCGGCTTCGCGCAAGCGTTGCAACACAACCTGCTTGGCCGTCTGGGCAGCTACACGGCCAAAGCTCTCAGCTTTTTCGTGGATTTCTATGGTCTCACCGACCTTGGCGTTCTTGCGGCGGGTCTGGGCCTCGCTCAGACTCATTTCAAAAGCCGGATTTTCGACTTTTTCGACGATCTCCTTGGTAGTATAAGCATCGATGTCGCCGGTGTTAAGGTTCATGGTGACCCGGATCTCCTGCTCGCGGTCGCCGTAGTCGCGTTTATAAGCGGCGGCCAAGGCCTGTTCTACGACTTCTTTGACAGTGTCTTCAGGCAGGTTCTTTTCTTCGGCAATCGTTCGGATGGCGACAGCCAGTTGTTTCATATCTAAATCCATCATGTCTCCTTAAACTGAAAAATCCGACCACTTCGGCCGGACACTGTTTACATTATACTGAGTCAAGTCTAGTAAGTCAACGTGCCACAATAGATATATATTCTTGTAATGCTTCTCCGGGATCGATTTGTAAGAAGATTGGGTGAGCGGCATATACAACGCGTCTTATGTCATCCTTATCCAAGCCATTACTGGCAAATTCTCCGAAGAGGATCTTCATTGGATAGCTTCCATGAAAGGCGGGATTGTCTCTTTCCAGCCAACGACCAATCCGTCTGGGCACTGCAGTACCGTGGGCGCTGAATAAATGAACCATTTCTTCAAAAGACTTTATGGCCTCGTACTGTGTGACGGATAATCTTTCTTGTTGAAATGCTTCTGGCTCTTCTCTGACCATACCGCGTCGGAAACCAAGCCAGCCCCCTATTTCTATATGCAGCGATTTCTCCATCTCGATGACAGAGCCATGCGGATCAGCCTGAAGGCCTTCGAGACGCCGGGCAAACTGATGCTGGGGCAGTGGCGGTAATGGTAGTTTTTCGGCACTCATGAAAACTGCTTAGATCTATTAATGTTACATTCAAGTTGCTATTTGTCAATTAAAGTCACTCTCGGCTACAATGTAATTACATGGGCAAGAAAGTCAGGCGGCTGTTCGAGCAGTTTCAGCCGGAGCATTATCAGTTAGAATTGCACTTAAACCGGCAAGCCATGACTTTTAGCGGCATGGTAACTATTCGTGGCAAAAAAATTGGTCGGCCATCACAACGACTGACCTTTCATCAGAAAGAATTGAAAATTACTTCGGCTAAGGTAGTCAAGCATGACAAAAAAGCTGAAAAGCCGCTGGAAGTTGCGCGGATCAATAACCAGAACAGCTTCGACGAGGTGCGGTTGCACACGGATGAGATGGTTTATCCAGGCGAATACAGCGTGACCATCGAGTTCGAGGGGAAGATAACAAAGCCAATGAATGGTATTTACCCCTGTTTTTTCAAATACAAGGGCAAAGAAAAGATGCTGATCGCCACACAGTTTGAAAGCCACCATGCGCGAGAGGCTTTTCCAAATATAGATGAACCCGAGGCCAAGGCGACCTTTGACTTGACCCTGACCACACCGGTTGGGGAAACCGTTCTAGCCAACACGCCTGTCAAACAGCAGACCATCAAGGGCAAACAGCAAGTCACCAGCTTCGAGACCACGCCTCGGATGTCCTCCTACCTTCTGGCTTTCGTCTACGGTGAAATGGCCTATAAAGAAGCCAGTACCAAGGATGGCGTGGCCGTGCGGACTTACGCCACACCTGACAACGCCGTCATGACCGAACACGCTCTGAAGGCAGCTGTCAAAGCGTTGGAATTCTTCAGCGATTACTTTGGTACGGCTTACCCATTGCCCAAGCTCGACATGGTGGCGCTGCCTGACTTTTCGAGCGGTGCGATGGAAAACTGGGGCTTGGTTACCTACCGTGAGAGCATCATGTTAGTCGACCCCAAGCACAGCAGTATCGAGAGCAAACAGATCGCAGTCCTGGTTATCGCCCATGAGCTGAGCCACCAGTGGTTCGGCAACCTGGTGACCATGAAGTGGTGGGACGATCTCTGGCTGAACGAGAGTTTTGCCAATCTGATGGAATACCGCGCCACCGATGCTCTGCATCCGGAGTGGCAGATCTGGGAGCAGTTCGTCAGCCACGAGACAGCGGCCGCCAAGCGGCGTGACAGTCTACAGGATGTGCAGTCGGTTCACACCGATGTCAACCACCCTGATGAGATCAGTACCCTTTTCGATCCCTCAATCGTCTACGCCAAGGGTGGTTCAATCCTTTACATGCTTTTCAATCACATTGGTGAAAAGGCCTTCACCACAGGTTTGAAAGCTTATTTTGCTAAGCACGCTTATAGCAATACCCAGGCTTCGGATTTGTGGAATGCCCTCAGCCAGGCCAGCGGCCAGGACATAGATACTTTTATGGAAAAATGGCTGACCAAACCCGGCTATCCTCTCATCAGCGTCGACTGGGAGCCAGGTTCTGACAAGCTTGAACTGGAACAACGCCGTTTTCTGAGCGACCCGACGGCTGAAAGTAGTGACAATCTGCCGTGGCAAGTACCACTAGCGGCAACAGTCGAACTCAGTCTTGATCTGCTGGATAAAAAACAGGCCAGTCTGCATCTGGAGACACAGGTAACTCCGTTGCTGTTCAACCATGACGGACAAAGTTATTATTTGCCGCAATATACGGATCAAAACCACTTAAAACAGATCAGGAATGCCTTGCAGAAAAGTCAGGTAGAGACGATAGACCGTTTTTTATTACTTGATAATTATAATCTGCTGCAACGCGGCGGTGAGAGCAGTATGACAGACTTGCTTGACCTGATGCTCGGCTTTGAAAATGAGACCAGTGAAACGGTCTGGGGAGCGTTGACCGCGGCAGCAGCCGAAGCTCGCAAACTGGTCGAAACCGAGCCAAGCAGCGACGAGAAGCTGGATTCATTGATTGAAAAACTGGTTCTGCCGGTCGCCGAAAATCTTGGTTGGGATGATAGGCCTGATGAATCGGCTCAAACTTTACGCCTACGGGGTTTGACAGTTGCGTTGGCCGCCAGTGCCAAGAGCCAGCCAATCGTGAAAGAGGGCCTTCGCCGGTTTGCTGGCTTCCGTCAGCCGAGCGACCTCAGTCCCAGCACCCGTTCTGTGGTTTACTTCTGCGGCTCCAGATATGGCAGCCAGTTTGATTTTATCAAGCTGCTCAAATTGTATAAGACTATCCAAAGCGCCGATGAAAAGGATGAGCTGGCCGCCGGCATCACCGCCGCCAAGTCGCCTGCCGCCTACAACCAATCGCTTAAGCTGCTAAAGAGCGAATATATCCGACGTCAAGACCTGATGCACTGGTTCGGCTGGCTGCTACGTAACCGCTATAGCCGCCAAGCGGCCTGGCAGTGGCTGGTCAATAACTGGGACTGGGTATGGGAGCAATATGCCAGTGACAAATCAGTCGGTTACTTTGCCCGCTTCTGCGGCAACGTCTTTACGACCAAGGCCGAGCTGAAACAGTTTAAGAACTTCTTCGGACCCAAGCGCAAGATAGTAGCCATGGCTCGGGACATCGCCCTGGCTGAACAGGAAATCAACAGCCGGATAGTCTGGCGTCAGCGCAATGAAAAAGCCGTCAAGGCCTGGCTGGCCAAGACTTAGAAAACGTCGTCGATAAAGCTTAGGACGGCAAAGCCCGGACCGGCCAGCTCGATGGCTGAAAGCTGGTACTGCCCACGCCACTTATTCTCCTCGACCCAGGCCCAGGCTGCCCGCTGCATCTGTTTGAGTTTGGTCGGCGTGATGGCCTCGAGGCCGCCGCCCTGGCCGTCGCTAAAGCGGTATTTGACCTCGACAAAGTATATGACTCCGTCCTTCTCGGCCACGATGTCAATCTCGTAACGCGGCTGACGCCAATTCTGCTCGATGATGCGGTAGCCGCGCATCTCAAGATAGACCTTGGCGGCGGCCTCGGCCCGGCGGCTGATGTCCGTAGTTGTCATGCTGCCAATTGTAGCAAGTCAGCGATCGGTTTGAACGACTTGCGGTGCACTTCGCTAACACCATGCAGCCTTAATTTTTCAACATGTAGAGCCGTGCCATAGCCGACATGCCGGTCAAAACCATAGACTGGATATTGCTTAGCCACCTCTGTCATATAGCGGTCCCTGGCGACTTTGGCCACGATACTGGCCGCACTGACCGCCGGAATTTTAGAATCAGCTTTGACCATTGCCACTGCCTTAGGATTGCCATTCAGATAATTAAAATTCCCATCGATGATAATTTGATCGTAATTAACTCTTATTTCTTTTAACGCCCTATGCATCGCCAGCCTTACGCTTTCCGTAAGACCAAGTTCATCAATTTCACTCGGTGTTACCCACCCCAAACTGATAGCCAAAGCTTCATTTTCAATAATCAAAGATAGTTTTTCGCGCTGTGCCTTGCTGAGTTGTTTTGAATCCCTTAACCCCTTTGTTGGTTTACTTAAGACCACGGCGCCAGCGACAAGCGGTCCCGCCCAGCATCCCCTGCCCACTTCATCAATACCCACTATAACCATAACCTTATTTTAGCAAGCTGCTTTGATAAAGATGGCTACTTGGATTCTGGCTTGGAGTCGGCTGGTTTGGCAGCGGTTTCGGAGGGTTGGTCGGCTTGGTCGTGGCGGGCTTGGACGGCGGCGGCTTTGGCGTCTAGCTCGGCTTGTTCTTTGGCCTTGACCTCGGCCTTAGCAGCAGCTTCGGCAGCGGCCTGCTCGTGGAGCTTGGCTTCTTCGGCTTCGGCGGCCTCATCATGTACGGCGTTGACGGCTTCGCGATCGAAGTCAACGCCGCTCATGCGAGCCGATTTGCCAGTGCGCTGGCGCATGTAACTTAGGTAGTTGCGGCGGACACGGCTACGCTTGGTGACTTCGACTTGAACCACCAAAGGGCTGTGCAACAAGAAGCTCTTCTCGACGCCGACGCCACTGGCAATCCGGCGGACAGTGATGCGGCTGGTGTGACTGCCCTTGTTACCGGTACGGATGACCAGGCCTTGGAAAATCTGGATTCTCTCCTTACTGCCTTCGCGGATCTTCTGGTGGACGCGCACGGAGTCACCGCTGCGGACATCAACCACAGCCTTCTTTTTGTGCTGGTCACCGATTTTCTGCACGACGCTTTGCATATCCGATAGATTTTACACTAGTTTGACCTCTGGTGCAAGGGTCTTAGCCGATGACTCGGGTCAGCTCGGAAAGGGAAGTTTCGCCGGCCAGGGCCTTGAGCATGCCGTCCTGTTTCATGGTGAGCATGCCGGATTTGATGGCAGCTTCTTCAATCGCTTGCGTTGTGACACGGATTTTAGTGTTTTCCAGCAATTCTCGGATCGGGTCGCTCATCATGAACTGCTCGCGAACCGCCAGCTGACCCTGATACCCATAAGGGATCTCCTCAGAAGAACCTGATTTGTAAAGTTGCAGGTTATCAAGGTTGGGCCGGTCGACTCCCTCAGGCAGAGTATCAAGCACGCTGTTGATCTGTTGCCAATCGGATTCAGAAGGTGTATATGCCTGCTTAGTCTTATCATCTAGACGACGGATCAGGCGCTGGGCCATGACCAGACGGATGGCTGAGATAAACAATGGATTTTGGCCGATAATATCGGCGATCCGGGTCAAGGCGGCGGCGGCTGAGCCGGCGTGGAAGGTTGCCAACACCAGGTGGCCTGTCAGAGCAGCTTGCAAGGCTGTACGGGCGGTATCCATATCGCGGATCTCGCCGACCATGACAATATCAGGGTCAAGCCGCAAAACAGCCCGCAGCTTGTCGGCGAAGCTGTCATCGTTGCCGCCTTCTTTGGACCGGACCGAAATCTGAGTGATACCTGGGAATTGGTATTCGACCGGGTCTTCGATTGTGATTATCTTACGCTGGTCGCTGTTCAGCGAATTCAGCATCGAGTAAAGCGTCGTGGTCTTGCCTGAACCGGTCGGCCCGACCACCATCACCAGGCCGTTGGGTTTGGCAATAATATCGTCCACGACTTTACGTTCGGCTTCGGATAAGCCAAGCCTGTCAAGCTTGTACATCTCTTGGTCCATGTTAAACAACCGCATGACGATGTCCATGCCGTTGATGGTCGGCACGGTCTCGAGACGGACATTGACATCGACTTCGTGGCCGTCGGCCATCTTTACTTTTTGGGCGATGTGGCCTTGCTGGGCCTCATTCGCGCCGGTAGAAACATTGCCAGCGCTGGCAATGGCTGACATCAGGATGTGGTATTTATCAGGCTGTAATCTGGCAATCGGGTGCAGCACACCGTCAATCCGAAACCGGATCCTGGCATCATCCCGCTGGGTTTCGACGTGGATATCTGAGGCGTTCAGATTATGAGCTTGCGATACTAGGTAGGCCAACATGTCATCAGCCCGAACCTGTTCCAGCATCGCTGAAATGTTGCCGACCTGCTCTTCGCTGCCTGCTTGGTTGATAGCGATGTCCTGATAGACAACTTGTTTGGGAGGGTCGTAGAGGTGCATGTATTCGCGGAAGCCGATGTCAGAAATCAAAGTAAAGGCCACCCGTTGGTCAGCAAAGTGTTGGGTCAATCCGGACATGGTTTGCTGTGATGTAGTCGTCGTGACCCCGAACAGGATGTTACTCTGGTCGGCCCGGAGCGGAATAACCTTATCTTTGTAAAGATCCTCATTTGGCAGAATATCTTTATATATAGGCTTATCACCGGCAACGGAGGTATCGAAGTAGTCCAGACCGAGCACCCGCGCCCGGCGCTGGGTAGCGTGTTCTTCGTCAGCCCTGGCATCTTGACTCATGCTGCCAGTATAAAGCATAAGCGATGTATAAATCATCTTGTTTTATACTGTTACCAAGATGAGACAGTTGGTCCTGGTCGCCCACAACCTCCGCAGCACCCATAACGTCGGTTCACTGTTACGGACTGCCGAGGGCTTGGGTGTTGAGAAGGTCTGGTTGACCGGTTATACGCCATATCCGCAGGGCAAGGCCGACGTCCGCCTGCCGCACTTGGCGGCCAAAATCGATAAACAGATTCAGAAAACGGCTTTGGGCGCCGAAAAAATAGTGGCTTGGGGACACACTGATATCAAAGTAGCTCTGGCCCGGCTTCATCAGCAAGGTTTCATCCTAGCGGCCCTGGAGCAAAATCCTAAATCAATAAAGCTACCGGATTTCAAACCGCCTGATAGGCTGGCGATAATAGTTGGGCGTGAAACTGAAGGTTTGGAGTTAGAGGTACTTGACAGCAGTGATCTAATCCTGGAAATACCGATGTCAGGCTATAAGGAATCGTTCAATGTGGTCCAGGCGGCTGCCATGGCCCTCTACCACTGCCGTTTCATGGCTTAGTATGGTATAGTAAGGCCAGTTTAAACCAAACAAACATGGCCCTCGCAACCAGACCCAAACCAACTGTCAGCCACAAGAAACGCCGCGGTGCCCATCACCGCCATAGCCAGCATTACCTCAAGCCCTACTGGCCTTACCTACCGATGTTCATCATCATCGGCTCTGGCCTGGCTGCCAACAACCTATGGACAATCAAAGCCAGTTCGCTTGAAGCCGGCAGCGGCCAGGTGACCCGCCTGCAGGCCATCACTGGTTCAGCTGATACGGCTGCCCTCAGCCTTGTCATCATCGTCTCGGTCGCAGCCTTCGCCTTGTTCACGTATCGCCACTGGCGGCGGATCCAGAGTTATATCAGCAGGGGAGAAAGACTCATTTATCAGAACGCTTGGGTGGACGTCACTGCTACCTTTATCTTCACGGTCGGTTTCGTCCTGACCCGCAGCGTGATCATTCGTTAGTTATTTGATAACCAGGTTGGCCGGACCGACCAGTTGCTGTAGTTTGCTGACACCTTCGCTGGCAGGATCAATCCCGCCCGGCAGCTTTATGGCTTGCTTGCTGGAGGCCTCACCGAAGACCAGTACCACCGGTGCCTTGCCTTGATGGGCGTCAATGGCCTGCTTAAGCGACATCAGGATGGCCTGGTCATTGCTGCTGGCCAAACGAACGTACACACTTGGCTCGGCAAGATTATTGACTTCTTTGGCGGGTTCATCCGGTTGCAATTCGCTAGCTTCTTCGACGATAATCTTTATCTCGCCGGCTGGTTGGCCGCTGCGGTCACGGGTTGTCAACTTACCGCGGACCCGGACTACGCGGTCACGTTGCCACAGGCCAGCCGTATCCTGGAAACTGTTAGGGAACAGGACGGCTTCGATATCGCCATGCTCGTCTTCGATCCGTACGAAGGCCATACGTTGGCCGCTCTTGGTGGTGACGTCACGCACGTCCGTGATTACGCCGCCCACTGATAGCATCTGGTTGTGCTGGTCGCTTTGTAAGCTGCTAAGAGGGACGGTTTGGGCCTTCAAAACCGCTGAATAAGCCGCCAGCGGCTGCTGGCTCAGATACAGACCAAGCAGTTCGCGTTCCCATTGCAACTGTTCGCGGCTGGGAACGGCTTCGGGCGGCGGTTGCAGTACAAGCTTCGGTGCTTGGGTGAATTCTTCTGTCTGGTTGCCGAACAAATCAGTCTGGCCGCTGTTGGCCTGTCGGTGTAAGCGGGCAGCAAAGGCCAGTAGCATATCTATGTTATGGAGGAGGGTGCCACGTTGTCCGAAACGGTCAAATGCACCGGCCTTGACCAGGCTCTCGAAAGCCTTGCGGTTGACGACGCGCGGATTGACACGGGCTAAGAAATCTTCCAGGCTTGCGAATTCGCCATCTTCGCGGGCGCGCAGGATCTCTTCGACTGCTCCGGTTCCCACATTCTTGATGGCGCTAAGCCCAAACCTGATCTGTTGCTGCCCGGGCACGACAGCAAATTCCACGAATGATTCGTTGACATCAGGTGGCAACACCCTGATATCCATATGCTTGCATTCGGCAATCTCAATGGCTAGCCGATCTGTGTCATCATAATCGCTGCTCATCAGAGCTGCCATGAAAGCTGTCGGGTAGTGCGCCTTGAGATAGGCTGTTTGATAGGCAATCGTGGCGTAGCAGGCTGAATGCACCTTGTTGAAGCCGTAGTCACCGAAAGCTTCCATTCGGATCCAGAACTTCTCAGCAAAGCTACGCGTAACATTGCTGTGTTTGATCATGCCTTCAATAAAGTCAGTTTTCATCTTGGCCATGGTCTCACGTTGCTTCTTGCCGATCGCCTGGCGCAACGTATCGGCCTGACCGCCGGTGAAGCCGCACATGTCCTTACTGATCTGCATGAACTGTTCCTGGTAAACCAACACGCCATAGGTGTTTTCCAAAGCGGCCCGAAGGTCCGGATGCTCATAAACGACTTTTTTCTTACCATGCTTACGGTTGATAAAGTCATCGATGTACTGCATCGGCCCTGGCCGGTACAAGGCGTTCATGGCGATAAGGTCATCAAAAACCGTCGGTTTGAGTTGCTTCAGGTAGCGCTTCATGCCAGCCGATTCGAACTGGAAGACGCCGGTGGTGTCACCTCTTTGGAAAAGCTCATAGGTCTTTTGGTCATCAAGCGGCAGCTGGCCGATATCGATATCTTTGTCATAAACCCGCTTGATGATCCGCAGGGCATTCTTAATGATTGTTAGGTTGGACAGACCGAGAAAGTCCATCTTAAGTAGACCAAGTTCAGCAATTGGTCCCATCGAATACTGGGTGGCGACGACGCCCTTTTGCGCTAATTCTAATGGAGTGTAGCAAACGATGTCTTCAGGCGCGATGACGACACCGGCGGCATGGACGCCATGCGAGCGGATGGTACCCTCCAGCTGGATGGCCAGGTCGAAGACTTTACGGGCGGTTTCATTGGCTTCGTATTCCTGTTTGAGTTCACGGTTATGCTTGAGAGATGTGGCCAACGGAATATGACGCCCCTGGACGGGCGGCGGAATCATCTTGGCCAGGCGGTCAGCCTCGGCATAGGGGACTTGGAGAACGCGCGATACATCACGCACGGCGTTGCGCGCCGCCATCCGGCCAAAGGTAACGATGTTCGCTACCCTTTCCTTGCCATATTTTTCAATGCAGTATTGGATCACTTCTTCGCGCCGGGTGTCCTGGATATCAATGTCAACGTCGGGCATGCTGATACGGTCGGGGTTCAGAAAACGTTCAAACAGCAGGTCGTATTTTAGTGGGTCGATCTCCGTTATCTTAAGTGCGTAGGCGATGATCGAACTGGCGGCGCTACCTCGTCCGGGTCCAAAGACGATGCCGCGGTCCTTGCCCCACTTGATGAAATCGGAGATGATCAAGAAGTAGCCGTTGAAGCCCATCTCACCGATAACCCGGAGCTCGAACTCAGCCCGTTCCAAAACTTCTGCCGGCAATAGTTTCCTGGCCTGGACGATTGATAATTTCTGGGCGTCCGTTTCGCTGAGTGGCTTGCCATTGTCCTGCCCATAGCGCCAGGCTAGGCCGCGATAAACCAACTTCTCAAGGTAGGATTTTTCGGTCTCACCTTTCGGTACAGGAAACTTCGGGATGAGAATGCTGCCCAGGTCAATCTTTATGTTGCAGCGCTCAGCGATCGTCCGGCTATTGATAATGAATTCCGGATGCTGGTCGCCCCAACGCTCAATGACTTCCTCAGGACGGTTAACGTAGAGCTGGAAGTCCTTAAGCGTCATGCGCCTGTCATCACTCAGGAACGAGCCGGTCTGGACACATAGCAGAATCTCATGGGCCTCCTGGTCACCGGCTTTGAGGTAGTGGGCATCGCAGGTCACGACGCACTGGATCTTAAGCTCTTGGCCTAACCTTATAAGTTGGTCGTTGATGGCCTTCTGTTCTTGCCAATGACCGGGGTGCTCAGGGTGGCCGTGGTCCTGGATCTCCAGATAATAGCGGTCACCAAAGGCTTGTTTGTACCAGGTAGCGATCTGCTTGGCCTGGTCATATTCGCCCTTGCGCAGGGCCACGCCGATCTCACTGCTGGCACAGCAGCTCAGACAAGAACGACCCTCGTTATGCTTGGCCAACAGGTCACGGTCAATCCGCGGTTTGTAATAAAAGCCTTCCAGGTTGGCTATGGTGGTCAGGGCCATCAGGTTCTGGTAGCCTTCATTATTCATTGCCAAGAGGATAAGGTGGTAGTACTGCTTGTCTTTGGCCGGTTCTTTGTCTGTCAGCCGGCGGGCGGCGATATAGGCTTCGATACCTATAATCGGCTTGATGCCGGAGGCCTTGGCCGATTTGTAGAACTCGATGGTGCCGCTCATAGTGCCATGATCGGTCATTGCCACAGCTGACATGCCGCTGTCCTTGACCTGGCGGATCAGCTCGGGGACTTTGGTCAGGCCATCAAGCAGACTGTACTGCGTGTGGTTATGCAGATGAACAAAGTCAGTAGCAGCCAGTTTGATTTTTTTATTTGCCATACCCCTCAAACGCTCTTACGTGGCAGGGTCCATTATACGCTGTTTTAGGCGGCCGCTAAAGCTGCCGCGGTTACTTTTTGAGGTATTTGCGCAGGCTCTTGATAGCAGTGCCGGCGTTGCGGACAGCTCTCTGCAGATCCTTGTCCTCAGCCTCGCCGGCCTTGATAGCCTTGAGAACCTCGGCACCCTTGGACTTGGTGTCCTTGGCCTTATTTAGCAGGTCGGTTAACTCCTGCTGGGCTTTTTTGCCGAGCTTGCTGCTGCCGGCTTTGGCGTCTTTGATGGCATCATCAAGTTCCAGGTGCAATTGCTTAAGGTCTTTTTCGGCCTCGGCCCGGCTGCGGTCAGCCGTGTCTTTGATATCCTTGCGAGTCTCCTTACCGCTTTGAGGCGCTGTCAAAATGCCGGCCAGATAACCAGCCACAGCGGCTATAGCTCCTGTGAAAGCAGTTCGTTTGATGGCTTGGCGACGGTGGTTGCGACCGAATGTCATTTGCGGCTCCTTTGGACTAACTTCATAATATTGCGGATCAGTTTGAAAAAAGCCAGTTTGCCCTGGGTATCCTTGATGACTTCTGCGGCTGACTCGACGGAATCAACGACCTCCTCGGCTTTAGCGACCACTCTTTTGACTTGGCCGACCAGCTTCAGCAAAGCTATAAGGAGAATTATGCCTATCAATGTGAACAGGCTCAACAAGCTGGTCAGAATAATCAGTAGGACCGTGTCCGTCGTACTCATGGGCTTATTATATAACTTTTACTCAACTAACCCAATTTTTTGCGTAGGTGGTCGCCAAGTTCAGGACCGATGTCGTCACGTTGGAGGGCAAAATCGAAGACAGTCTTGAGATATTCCAAGGGGTTGCCAGTATCATAGTAGACACCACCTTTGACGTCACAGGCGTAGATGTGGTGGCCGTCATTGATCATTTGTTGCATGGAATCCTGCATCATGAACTCGCCAGTTGATTCGTCAAAACTCTCGAGTTGTTTCTGCAGATACTCTAGGATCAGCGGTTCAAAGACATAACCGCTGACAGAAGCCAGATCAGACGGTGCTTTGTCCCGACTGCCGGGCTTTTCTACGATATTCTTAGTATCGATCAAGCCTGGCTCGATTTCGTCGCCGCCGACGTAACCGTAACGTTTGTAATCGGCCTCCCCATCGCGCCGGACGCACGAAATCA
Source organism: uncultured Candidatus Saccharibacteria bacterium (assembly GCA_964502645.1). Taxonomy (GTDB): domain Bacteria; phylum Patescibacteriota; class Saccharimonadia; order Saccharimonadales; family UBA4665; genus CAZCXO01. The sequence goes on along the minus strand of CAZCXO010000009.1, from coordinate 2,718 downwards.
CAGAGCCGGCGTGTTTGGCCTGGGCATCGATCAGCTGCTGAAACCGCGTCGGTTTGGCCTCTATAAAGTCGTCAGCAAACGTATAAATGAAAGGCTCGTTGCCAATCAGATGCGAGGCGTTCAGGATCGGCGTGCCTGTGCCATAAGGACCTTTCTGCCTGAGGTAGGCGAAATTGGCCAGATCGGAAATCTTACGGGTTGCTTCAAGTAGTTCCTGTTTGCCGGCTTGCTCCAGATTGGCCCGCAAGTCGGAGCTCATCCGGTCGAAGTGGTCATCGATCGTCCGCTTGTGATAACCGGTCACCATGACGATGTCGGTGATCCCGGCCGCTACCAGTTCCTCAACGATGTGCTGTATGATCGGCTTATCAACCAGCGGTAGCATTTCCTTGGGCATGGCCTTGGTCTGCGGCAGGAAACGCGTACCGAACCCGGCCGCGGCAATCACCGCCTTGCGAACTTTCTGCTGGCTCATATCACCGATTGTACCACGCAAATGTAGTAGACCGAACTATTGCAATACCACAATTCAAGAGTATAATCAAACACTGTGCCTGAGCAATTACAAGAGTTAAAAGCCGGCAGTTATGAAGCTATTCCGGTCCAATCTGACCAAGCGCGCGACCTGTTTTGGCAAGTCTGGGTCAGTGAAGTCGGCTTCACGGAGGAACAATTCGCCCTTCTATGGGCAGATGCAGAAGAACAATACAATGTAAGGTTGCCCCAGCATAACTTTCAACACGCCAAAGAGGGTTTGTGGGACGTGATGTGCCTGGCTGACCGCTGCATGCAGCAGGGTGAAGCAGTGAATCGCAAGGTCTTGGTTGGCGCAGTACTATATCACGATGCCGGCTATGGTAAAAAAGACACCGAAAAAACTTACGGATCCAAAGAAAAATATTCTGCGGAACTGTTTGTGACTGCAGCTCCCCGATACGGATATAGCCCGGATGAGATTGAGCTTGCGGAAGACGCTATTATTTCAAGCGCGGTTGACATTGTGCCGAATAGCATAGAAGCTAAAATACTGAACCGTGCTGACCTGATGAACGTGAGCGGTGACTATGACGACAGCTTTAAACCAGTAACTGAAAAATTGTATGAGGAAGTCAGCGCTGCACATGCAGAACAGTCTGACGGGCGATGGCTCTTCGATATAACAAGTATCAGGATACTGGTCGGCTATTTTTCCAAAGACCTTGCTCTACCGTTCGAAGATGAGGAATGGCGACAAAAGCCAATCAGCAACATCGTCCGCATGGTCAGAGAGATCAGCTTACGACATCACATCGAAGCCAGGGAGTTTATTAAAAGAGTGGGAAGCACAGCTGTCACAAACTTGCTTGGGAGCTACTTCGAAGGCGTCGACAGTCACGAGTCTGAAGATTAAAGAAGAAAATTTGCTAGATACCAAGGTGTTTTTTAATCAAACTTTGGGCTAGCGAAGGGTTGGCTTTGCCTTGGCTGGCTTTCATGACCTGGCCGACTAGGAAACCGATGGCTTTCATCTCACCGTTCTTAACATCTTCAGCGGCCTTGGGATTATCGGCTAGGACTTTCTCCACGATTTTGGTGATTTCACCTTCATCAGAGACCTGCTGAAGGCCTTTGGATTGGATAATTTGGGCGGGATCACCACCGTTGGTAACCAGCTCAATCATGGTTACTTTGGCGTTGGTTGAGCTAAGCTTGTTCTCGCTGACCATTTGGCTCAGTGCCTGGAGCAGTTTTATGTCAAGTTTGGCTTTGTCCCAAGCAAGCTTTTGGTCAGCGACCAGAGCTTGGACGTCGACTGCCAGCCAGTTGGCGATCCGTTTGGCGTCAACGGGTGGGCACGAATCGAGTACATCTATCATGAACTTGCCGGTTTCCAGATTGTCAATCAAGGTTTCAATGATGGAGTCATCAATATCTAACTTCTTGAAAAGCTCACGGATTTTGGAAGGCATCACCGGCATTTCGGCATGGATTTTGTCAATGTAATCAGCGTCTAAAATTACCGGTGGGAGGTCTGGGTCAGGCATGTAGCGGTAGTCGTCGGCGTTCTCTTTGCTGCGCTGGGAGAAGGTCTTTTGTTTAGCGTCGTCCCAGCCTCGGGTTTCCTGGACGATCCTGCCGCCTTTTTCCAATAATTCAATCTGGCGGTTAATCTCGTAGTCGACGGCTTTTTCGACGGCGCGGAAGCTGTTGAGGTTCTTGGTCTCCGAGCGGGTGCCAAGCTCGTCGGTCTGGCTGACGCTGACATTGACGTCGAAACGCATGTTGCCATAGTAGAGGTTGGCATCAGACACGTCAGCATAGCGCATTAACAGATACAGTTCGCGGGCATAGGCCTTGGCCTCGACCGCTGAGTGCATGTCCGGTTCACTGACGATTTCCAGCAGCGGCGTGCCGGCCCGGTTTAGGTCGACCAGGCTGTAATCCTGGCCAGCGTGGTGGGTGCTCTTGCCGGCGTCTTCTTCCAGATGGGCGCGGGTAATGCCGATGGTCTTGGGCTGGCCCTCAACCTCGATCTCGACTTGGCCATCAGCGATAATCGGCTCATCGTACTGGCTGATCTGATAGCCCTTGGGCAGATCTGGGTAAAAATAGTGTTTGCGGTCAAACTTACTGAAGTGTTGTGGCTTGGTACCTAGAGCAAATGCCGCCTTGGTGGCAAGCTCAATCGCGGCTTCGTTTAAGACCGGCAAGGCGCCGGGCAGACCGAAGTCGATATGA